>JASHRP010000089.1 GCA_030037375.1 Bryobacteraceae bacterium
GTCTTTATGTCGCAGTAAAGCCGACAGCCTAAGGAAGTCGCTTACACCAGCCCGAAAGTAATTCGATCAGTTCGCGGAGGGCTTTGAAATGCCCTCGATGACGATGGCAGGGAGCGGTGCCTTTCCCGGTTCGAGTTTCAGTCCGAACTGCTGCTCAATATCACCGCGGAAATCGTCATCAGTCCACCGCATCACCAGGAGGTATCTCCCCTCAAGACCGGTCTTATCTACCACGGGCCGGTCTATCGCGTCCGAAGGCGCTAATGGCGAGCTCGACAGAAAGGCTGCGAGTTCCGCCATTGTCCTTTGAGTCACCAACATTCTCGCGGGCAAGGACTGGTCGATGTGGGTGCGTAACTTGTAGCCCGCAGCATCCAGGTCCTGCGTTGTAAGCCTTAGGTTGGGCGCTGTCATCGGATCGCCGGGCTTTACCTCGAAAAGTAGCCCCTTCTTGGCCACAGTCATAATGTAGACCGGCATCTCCTTGGTCCCATAACGAGCAACCAGCTTGAAGCGGTCGGCGAGCATTGGCTGGAGCATGAGCTTCAACTGATCCGCGCCGGCTGGCTTGACCGATTTCGCCTCGATACAGTACGAGTCAGAATCGAGCCAGCTCAGTCCTCCGGAAATCTGATGTGGACTCAAGCCGTACGCGTCTTGAATCAGCTTAGACGTTGTAGTAAGGCCGTAAACTAACCCCGTGGCATATTTCAAGGGACCGCATGGCGGAGGGCTACCGGCTCCTCGGCCACCGTTCGGGTCCACAGGTTTCATCGAGACCACGTCAAAGGTCGGCGGATTTCGCGGTGCTACCGGCTGCGGTTGCACTGCGGGTGCTTTTGCCTGCGCGAGTTGGATGGATGGGCGGCCGTCGTTTTGCAGAGCGGGCTGAGCTAGCGAGGGTCGAAAGTGAATGACCTGCTGCTCCGTTTGTTCAATACTGGCGGCTGCAGCCGGGGCCTGCGGTGCCGCGACTAGGATTAGGGGCGACACAACAACGACAAGCAGCACCGCGGCGGCGCAGGCGAGGGCAAGAGAGAATCCACCTACTTGCCCGCGCCGCTGCTTGCCGTCAAGCACCGCGGCGATGCACGCCGCCAAATCGGAACGGCTCGCCATCGCTAGGAGCGGTGACCGCTGAGCCGTCGGCAAGCGTTTGGCGAGCTCGACTAACTGATCGGCATAAGCCGTCGCCTCCGAGCGTCTAAGCACTGCGTCATCGCAGGAACGCTCCGCTTCGAGCAGGAGCTTGCGCCATGCGATCCAGGCCAAGGGATGAAACCAATACAAGGCACACGCCGCTCGGGCAAGACAGCGAGTCGCAGAGTCGACGCGCCGGACGTGCTCCAACTCATGTATAATCGCGCGGCTCAGGTCTTCTTGCGCCCAGCTCCCTGCGTCCCGAGGCAATATGATGGCGGGGTGTAAGACACCACAGGTTATTGGTCCCGGCAGCGCTTCATGCAGCAGTACTTCGATGCGGCGATGAATCCCGGCATCGAGCGCCAAAGCCTCAGCAATCGACCGCCCCTTGAGCCACGGCAAGCCGGATCGACGCAAGAAGCGGATTTGCCAAAGGCCAACCAGCACCGGCAGCAGAAAAACCGCTGTCCCGATGATCCATCCACCTAGCAACAAGACGGACTGCGAAAACCGGAATGCTTGGGGAGTCGCGGGCTTCACGCCGGCGGCGTCGGCCGCCGCCGCAACGGACGGAATCGCCTCCATGGCGTCGAATACAGGAGGCGGCTCGGCGCGGCCCGCTACAGCGACCGGTACTGCGACGTGGACCGACGGCGTGACGAAGGACGCGATCGGCATCACCAACATTGCGCCGAACATGACGGTTAGCAGGGCGTGACGCACGACCGCGCGGCCTCTACGCGTCAGCCACGCAGCGGCAAGGCCTAGGCGCTCGCTTGATTCAGTGTTCCAGAGCGTCCAATCGGTCGAGCATGCGCATCATGCGGCCTGCCGCTTCGAGCCTTCCGCCAAAACGCAGTTCATTGTAGGCCGTGGTCAAATCCTCGACCAGCACGGCCATCTCGGATTCCGGCAGGACGCGGACAAACTCGGCTGGAGTGATCCACGCGGGTTTCTGAAATCCGCGCCGCTGCAGCGTCATGAGCATGCGCTGATAGAGCATGGTGGCGTCGGAAACCTGTCCTTCCCCGCGGCGGACGCGAATCACGTCGCGGCGGCTGCGCCACCAGCGGAGCAGATCGGGCCCGAAGAACAGCAGAACGATTACGGCCGCGGCCGCGCCGATCAGCCACGGCGCTGCGCGACGAACCAGATCCATGCCGCGGTCCAACGAGCTGCCCGCGCCCGGCGCGCTATCGAATTTCAACTGATGCAGCCGCGATGCCAGCGTTACCTGGCGCGACAGGTCGTAGCGCAGCACCCAGTCCCGCCAGAACTGATTGGCGGCGTCGTACAGCAAGCTGGCGCGACCCAATAGGCTCTGCGACTCGAACTCGCTCGATGGCGGCGTGGGATCGAAGACGGTCCATCCGCTGTCATCCAGCCACGCTTCAACCCAGCTATGCGCGTCGGACGCCCGGACCACTTGCCATCCGGTGAGCGGATTGAAAATGCCGCTTTGGAAGCCTGTGGCGACGCGGGCGGGAATGCCGAGGGTCCGCAGCATCACTGCCATCGCCGACGCGAAGTATTCGCAATGGCCCTTTTTGCGAACGAATAAGAAATACGCAAGAGGATCGCGGACCGGCTTCGATGGCAGCTCCAGCGTGTAGCCGTAGTCGTGGCGCAACCGGCGTTCAATCGCACGCGCCTTGTCTTCATCCGTGACCGCATCGCCGGCCATGGCTCGCGCCAACGCGGGGATTCGCGGATCGAGATCGGGAAGCTGGGTGAGATCCGCGCGATCCGAGCTCGACAAACGTCCGGGCGGCAGAATCGCCGGCGCGCGTTCGTCCTCGACATAGCTGAACGCGCGATAGATCAATCCCGGAGGCGCGCCTTGAACGTGAAACGCCCCTTCGGCATTCCGCCACACGGGAGACAAAATAACGATGGTCTCCGGCTGCCCGGCGAAAAACAGGGTGTCTGAGGCGATCTCATCCAACTGCACTTCATAGCCGATTTCGCGCCCGGGTCTGGACTTGACCGCGCGGCCCAGATAAATTAAGCCGCGGTTTCCGTTCAACCGAACCCCATAGCTGCTGGCGGGATTGTCCCAGGTTTTGCCGTCGAAACGGGTCAAAGCGCCGCCGCGCCAGTAGAGCCCGTTCAAACTTTCGCCGCTATCGGCGCGGATGTGCATCACCGTCCGAGAGCTTTGTTGGATTCGTCCGATATCGCCCAGCGTGACTTTATCGGCGAATCCCGGCAGGTGCGGACCGTCGGGCATGAAGCCGCTCAGCGCGCCTCGCGCCGCGCGCGGGAGGACGAAGAACAAGCCGGCGGTCATGAAGAGGATGCCGCCGCACAGCACCGCCGAGGTGACGCTCAGGCGGCGCGAGAAAGCTCTATGCCCGGCGCGGGCTACGGTCTCCCTGAGTTTCGCTGAACGCCGGACTTCGCCGCTCGCCAAGGTCGCCACGGTGAACAGGAGAAACAGCGCTAGGAAAACGAAGAAACCCAGATTGACCGCGAGCATCGCCGCCGCCATCAGTTCCACTACCGCGATCAGCTTGAGATACATGTAGTCGCGATCGGTTTTGGCGGTGAGCAGCTTGAGCGCCGTGAGAATCGCGGCCAGATGCAGACCAGCCCACGGCGCCGATCCCGATACGTACCAATAGTCCAGCGGATAAAAGCAGATCGCCGCGAGCATCGCAATCGAAACGGTGCGCATGCTCCATTCGATCCGCAGCCAGCCGGAGACCGTAGCCGCTCGAGCCGCCAGCGCGAGCAGCAGCGCAGCTTGACTGATTGAATCCAGATGCTCCGAACCAGCCAGCGCGAGGAATCCGGAAGCAAGCATCCCTAGCAGGGAAAATTGAAAGAACCGCTCGATTTTGGATGAAGGCGCCACTGCCGCCACACTCTTATTCTAGAGGCACCGGAACCACGGTGATTACGAAAACGACCAGTTCGCCTTTCTACGAACACAGCAATCCCAAAAGTGAACACATCGGTAAATGCTGGTGGTTGAAAACAAATCTCTTAGGATGGCGTCAAGACTGCCAACTTGAGCGGATCATGCGTACCGTTCTAACCGATCTGCGATACGGTCTCCGGCTGATGATCCGGCAGCGAATGTTCGCGGCGCTGGCCTTGACGACGCTCGCGGCCGGAATTGGCGTGAACTCCGCGATGTTTGCCGTTGTGAACGCCGTGCTTCTCCGGCCGCTGCCTTTCCATGACCCGAGCCGTGTGGTTTCCATCGAAGAACTGATTAAGCGAATCTCGCCGCAAGGAATGCCGGTAACGCCATCGGACTTAATCGAATTTCAACGCGGATCCCAGGCCTTTGAATCGATCGCCGGGTACACCGGTGTATCCATGGACCTGACGGGCGCCGGCGAGCCGGAACGGTTGCAGGGCTTGCGAGTTTCACCTCAAATCTTTTCCGCCCTTGGCGTGTCACCAGTCATTGGCCGAGCGTTCGATGAAACCGAAGATCACCCTGGAAATGGCGTCGCAATCATCAGCTACAAGCTTTGGCAAAACCGTTTCGGTGGCGACCCCAGGATTGCCGGACGCGTGGTGGAATTTGACCGCAATCCAGTCACGGTCGTGGGCGTGCTTCCCAAAGATTTCGAGTTTCCCTTGCCAGGTCTCCCCTTCGGCGGCGGCAACGACGTGTGGATCCCGTTGGGCCTGACGCAGCGCGAGATTGCCTTCATTGGAAATTACAACTTCGCCGTGGTTGCCCGGCTCAAGCCAGGGGTGTCCATGGTCCAAGCGCAAGGCGATGTTCAAGCCACCGCGCAGCGGATCCTGGAGAGCATCCCGGCTTTCCAGCGGGTCGGATTCACGCTCGATGCGCAGGTTACTCCGGTCGCGGAGCAGGTCGCGCGGGGTTCGCGGAAGCTGCTCTGGTTGCTGCTCGGCGCCGTGGGTTTCGTCTTGCTCATCGCGTGCGTGAATGTGGCCAGCCTGCTGCTGGGAAGGGCCGCCGGGAGGGAGCGCGAATTAACCATCCGGTACTCGCTCGGCGCTAGCTCCGGGCGATTGTTCCGGCAATTGGTCGCCGAAAGCCTGCTGCTGTCGGCCGCGGGAGGAGGCGTGGGGCTGCTCCTCGCGGCATGGCTGGTCACGGTAATGTCACGAGTGATTCCGGCTTCAGTTCCGCGCTCCGCGACTATCGATATCGATTGGCACGTGGCGGCATTCACAGCCGCGGCTTCTGCATTTGCCGGGTTATTGTTCGGCACGATACCCGCGTTCATGGCCGCTCGCGCGGGCGAATCGGCCCGATTGAAAGAATCGTCACGCACCTCGACCGGCGGACTTGCCCGCGTGCGCTTCCGAAGCGTGCTTATTGTCAGCGAGGTTGCGTTGTCCTTGACGCTCCTGGTCGGCGCGGGCCTGCTGGTTCGAAGCCTGATCGCGATTCGCAGTGTGAAGCCGGGGTTCGATGTCGAACATGTTCTAGCCGCGCGCGTCACCCTCCCCGTCACGGCGTACCCGGACGCGGCCGCGACTCGCGGCTTTTTCGATCGCACCGTCGGTCAAATCGAGGCGATGCCCGGGGTAAGCGCGGCTGGAGCGGCCACCGCGCCATTGTTGAGTTTGCGCGGACAGTTTTTGTTTTCGGTCAGGGACCCATCGATTCCGTCGGCGCTGGCCGCAAACTCGACTGTCCTCGGCAATTATTTTCAAGCCGCGGGCATCCGTCTCCAACACGGCCGCTTCTTTGATTCTCGCGACCGCCCAGACTCCGCTCCCGTGTTGATCATCAATGAAACCTTGGCGCGTCAGTATTTTTCTGGAAAAGATGCAGTTGGCCAAGAGATCAAACTCGGAAGTCCGGCGTCCCCGGACCCTTGGTTTAGGGTGATCGGGGTGGTTGCGGATGTGAAGAACAATGAGTTGGCGAATAGCATTAAGCCCGCGATATATCAACCCTATTCCCAAATCGCCGATATCCAGTTCGCGCTTGGTTTCGGCAGATCCATGGTGCTCACTGTCAAGTCAGCATCCGACCCCGACATGCTGATCTCTCAAGTCCGAGCCGCTGTCGCGCGCCTCGATCCTCAACTTCCCGTCAGCGACTTGCGAACGCTTCGAGCGCAGGTGGAAGCTTCCCTCGAACCGGAGTGGTTCCAGACCGGCCTGGTAGCATCATTCGCCGGTCTGGCATTGCTGCTCGCCGCTATCGGCATATACGGAGTTGTCTCCATTGCCGTGACCCAGCGCACTCAGGAGATCGGGGTGCGCGTGGCGCTTGGCGCGACTCGCGGTGGCGTCTTGGGGCTCGTGATGTGGCAGGGGATGCGAGCCGTAATCGCAGGTGTCATCATCGGACTTGTGGCATCGCTCGGTTTGAGCCGCCTAATCACGGGATTTCTTTTCGAAGTTCCGGCCACGGACTGGATTACGTTCTCGCTTGCGCCGCTGGTTCTGTGCCTGGTGGCGCTGGCTGCGATTCTGGCACCGGCGCACAGGGCCGCGAGTGTGGACGCAATGGTCGCATTACGGTACGAATGAGCCTGGCCCGGCGCGGTCCCATTCAGGACCGTGATTGTTTGTTTCGCATCTATTGTTTCCGCAGGGCCAAAGATGCTACACGTGTTAGTTGGCCAAGTTTAAGCCCCCCGGAACCAAGAAACCCAAAGCCACGCCATCCAAGCAGGGGTTCATCCCATGCCTGGTCATACTGGTAATCGGCTTCCTGCTGATCGCTCTTCTGCTTTTCGCGGTCATGAGATCTTCCTGATCATGCCAATCCAGTCCATGCCAAATCAAACCACGCGTCCCGACCAACGCCGGCCCGACCAGCTCCGGCCGCTCAAAATCACGCCAGACTATCTGCTCACCGCGGAAGGTTCGGTGTTGATCGAAGCAGGCAACACGCGGGTGCTGTGCGCCGCGTCGATCGAAGAAACGGTACCCGGCTTTTTGCGCGGAACCGGGAAAGGCTGGGTCACAGCCGAGTATTCCATGCTGCCGCGCGCCACGGCCACGCGAACTCCGCGCGAGGTTTCGAAAGGGCGCGCGTCGGGAAGAACCATGGAGATTCAGCGCCTGATCGGACGGTCTTTGCGTAGCGTGATGGATCTTGAAGCGCTGGGCGAGCGCAGCGTCATTCTCGATTGCGACGTCCTGCAAGCCGACGGAGGCACTCGTTGCGCGGCAATCACCGGCGCTTGCATGGCTCTATCGAGCGCCCTCCGCCAGTTGGTCAAGTTCGGAGCGTTGAAGAAATCGCCGATGCGCGATTTTGTCGCGGCTGTCAGCGTGGGCATTCTGGGCGGCACGCCGCTTCTCGATCTCTGCTACCAGGAGGACTCGCAAGCGGAGGTCGACATGAACATCGTCATGACCGGTTCCGGCCGCTTCGTGGAGATCCAGGCAACCGCCGAAAAGACTCCGTTTGACGATGCGCAGCTTGGCGCCCTGCTCGCGCTCGGACGCCAGGGGATTCAAGAGCTGGTGGCGCTTCAACGAGCCTTCGACGCCGACTCCGCCGTCGGCGGGACCGTCAGGAAATGACGGTTTACTGCGCGACGTCCAACCCGGGAAAACTTCGCGAGTTTCAACTCGCCGCGCCAGATTTCGACATCCGGTCCCTTCCTTCCAAAGTCGCGGCTCCGGAGGAACACGGCTCGACCTTCGAGGAGAACGCGGTCGCGAAGGCGGAGTATTATGGCGGGTTTGTCGATGGATATCTGTTCGCCGACGATTCCGGACTCGAAGTCGACGCGTTAGGCGGCGCGCCGGGCGTTCATTCGGCTCGTTACGCGGGTGAGCAGGCCACGGACGAACGGAATAACGCTCTGCTGTTAGAACGTTTGAAACATTCCGCGGATCGCACGGCGCGCTTTGTTTGCGTAATCGCCCTGGTCAAGAACGCCAAGCCGGTTAAGACGTTCCGAGGGTCCGTCGAGGGCCGAATTCTAGACGCTGAACGCGGTTCCGGCGGATTCGGCTACGACCCGCTGTTTTACTACGAGCCGTTCGGCTGCACGTTCGGTGAAGCTCCGATCGAAGACAAGATGAAGGTCAGCCATCGAGCTCAAGCTCTCGACGCTATGTTTACTTTCCTGCGAAGTACCGCTTCCACTTGAGAAAACCGATCTGAGTCTTCGCGTCGATGATCTCATAAGACTCAATCAGCTTATCGATCTCCTTCGGTTTGAACCAGCGCACTTCGATTCGCTCGTCCTCCATCGGTTTTTGCTCGCCCTCGGTCAAATCGCGAGCCAAAAAAATCGTCATCTTCTCCGCCAGAAAACCGGGGCTTGGATAAAAAACCGCCAGCTTTTCCCATTTCTTTGCGCGATAGCCGGTCTCTTCCGCCAATTCGCGCTTGGCGGCTTGCAGCGGGGTTTCGCCCTCATCCAGCCGCCCGGCGGGCAGCTCCCACAAATATCGCCGAGCCGGTAATCGGTACTGGCGGACCAGCAGCACGCGCTTCTTCTCGTCCACGGGCATCATTACGGCTGAGCCGCCATGCTGCACGATCGCCCGCTTGATCTCGAACCCTTCGGGGTCCTTGGCATGATCCATGGTCACGTGAAAAATCGGAGTGCGAATCAGTTCTTTTGAAGAGATAAGTTTCATTGGTTAGGGTGAATTGCCTTAATAAACTCTGACGCCGGCAGCGTGTTCAGAATGTCCGACGGCTCCAGCCATCCGCGCCGGGCCATGGCAACGCCGAACCGCATGTTGGCCAGGTGCTTGGGATGGTGCGCGTCGGTGGAGATCGTGAACTTGCATCCACGCGTCTTGGCGGCCCGGATCAGCGATGCGGTCAGATCCAGCCGCTCCGGGCTCGCGTTGATTTCGAGACAAACGTTTTTTCGCGCCGCCGCCGTTGCGACCGCTTCGAAGTCAAACGGGTAGGCATCCCGATGCATCAAAATGCGCCCGGTGGGATGGCCGAGTATGCGCAGATGCGGACATTCCAGCGCTTGCAGCAGCCGGTCCGTCATCTCGGCCGACTCCAGATTCATGTAGCTATGCACGCTGCCGATCACCACGTCTAACTCGGCCAGCGCATCGTCCTCCAGATCCATCACGCCGTCCCGGCGAATGTCGCACTCGATTCCGGAAAAAACGCGCAGGCCCAACGGGGCGGTGTCCATTTCGCGAACCAGCTTGGCGAAAGCGATCGCACGTTGCTCGTCCATTCCATTGGCCATCGCCAGAGCCTTTGAATGGTCGGTGATGGCGACGTACTCATAGCCCATCGCGTGCGCTGCCAGCGCCATTTCTTCGAGCGTTGCCCGGCCGTCGCTTTCGCGAGTATGCATGTGCAGATCGCCGCGGAGGTCGCTGAGCTTCACCAGATTCGGCAGCTTGCCCGCTTCAGCGGCTTCGATCTCGCCCTGGTTTTCGCGAAGCTCCGGCGGAATCCACGCGAGGCCTAGGGCCTGATAAATCTCCTCCTCGGTTTCGCGAGCCACCGGCTCCTTCGTGTCGATTCTCGCCAGCGCGTATTCGTTCAGCGTGAGCCCCATCCTCTGGGCCCTCGATCGCAATGCCACGCTGTGTTCCTTGCTTCCGGTGAAGTATTGCAATCCCGCGCCGTAGCTTTCGCGCGGCAGCGCGCGCAGATCCACCTGCAACCCTTCGAGCCCAAACTTCACGCTCGCTTTGTTCACGCCGCGTCCGAGCACTTCGTGAACCTTGGGATGGGTGACGAATTTCTCAAGCGCTTCCTCCGCGCCGGGCCCGGTCACGAGCAGATCCAAATCCCCGACGGTCTCCTTGCCGCGCCGCAAACTTCCCGCGGGGGTGGTCTTCTCGATGCCGTTGACCTTCGCCAGATACTCGGTCAGTTCGTCCGCGACCCCTTGCGCGAAGCTGAGCAGGAATCGGCCGGCGCGCTGGCGATACGACGCAATCGATCGAAGCACTTTTTCTTCGAGCTTCGCGCCCATCCTGGGCAGCTCACGAAGTTTTTGCTCCAGGCACAGGCGCTCCAAGCCGTCGATGGTCGAGACGCGGTATAGATCCCAGATGGTTCGAATGCTCTTGGGTCCGAGTCCCTGGATTCTCAGAAGTTCGAGCGCGGTCGGAGGATATTTCGCCAGCATCTCATCGCGGCGCTCGAAGCTTCCGCGCTCTTCGAGCTCCGCCAGCACGGACGCAATGCCCTTTCCGATGCCGGGAATAAGCCATATCGGTGAGGTAGAATT
>JASHRP010000773.1 GCA_030037375.1 Bryobacteraceae bacterium
ATTCTTCACGACCACACTCCTCGATTTTTTGTCATCTACATCGTAGCATCTACGGGATCGGACTTAGAACGTTCTTCCGACCGTAAAGCGGAATAGCGTCAGCCGTTCGTCAAACGGCAGCGGCTGGCCGAACTGGGCGATCGCCGCCTGATATGTCGCCTGGTTGGGGAAATAGCTCCGGTCCGCGGCGATCGGCGGAATCAGATCCTCGTGCACCCGGTTAGGATTCACCGCGAAGTACACGCGGAACGGAGCATTCACCACCGGCATCAGCACCTGAATCTCAAGACCCGTGGAGCTTCTCAGGGCCTGCGTCCCGGGAGCCACCAACGCCCTATTCTTGAAGGCCGCCTCCGGGAACTCGCTGTTCAATTGCGTGATCGTCGCCGGATTCAACTGGAGCTGGTCGGTTCTCACCAGGCGGTCCATACCGGCATCGAAGAACGCCGCAAGAGTCACCGGTCCGAAGATCGGAATGCGGTATTCGAAATTCGCCCAACTCGCCATGTCGCCGCCGGGGAACACCAATTGATAACTCGGTATCGGCTGCGTGACGTTGACCAGACTGACCGTGCCGGTGGACGGGTCGACATAGCGCTGCTGGCGCGGCGAACCGTCGTTATTGTATACGGTGATGGTTCCCGAGGATGGGACGTACGCTACCGGGCTAATGCCCCAAATCTCGAATCCGCGAATATCCTGTTCGCCGCCGATGTAGTAGCGGTTGAACGGAGCAGCCGTCTTTCCGTCGTAGCCGGTAAGAAACTTCGCCGCGAAATGGAATCCGACGACATGCTTGGGGGAGAGTCCCTTGTGGAAATAGCGGAAATCGGTGACCGGCTGAATCTGGTTCACATTGCCGCCCAGAACGCTGCCAGTGAACTGCGTGGAAAGAGAGAAACTCTTACCGGCCGAGGGGGTTATCGGACTGTTCACCGAATTGTAGGTGTAGCTGGGCGTAACGGTGGAAGAGATGATTCCGTTGAGAACGTTAGGTCCGTTGAAGTTGAGGAAGTTGAGCGTCTGATAATAAACCTGCGCCGCGGTGGTGAGCGTGCTAACGCTCTGAATCGTAAACCCATACGCCAAGCCGAGCCGGGCGAAACTGCGCTTGATGGGATAGCTGGCGAACAGCGTGAACCCGTGCGAACTCGTGTTATAGTTCAACAGATTCTGCTGGCCAAGCTGGTTATAGATCGGAAGCAGGTTGGCGCCCGCCAGAATCGAAGCTTCCCGGGCCTGGTTGTAATCGAACCTCTGGATGAAAACCGTGCCGCCGACCTGGAGAGGCCGGTCGAACAAATACGGCTCCGTGAAGCTTAGGGTCGCGTTGCGCGACAGCGTGCCGACTTGGCCGCTGAGGCCCAGGCTTTCGCCCAAGCCAAGGAAGTTGTTGGTGGTGAACGAAAGACCGACGAAGCTTCCCGCCAGACCCGAAACGCCGCCTTGCAACTGAATCGAGTTCTTGTTGCGCTCCCTCACCTTCAGGGTGATGTCCACCGTGTCGTTCTTATTGTCCTTGCTGATGCTGGAGGCGTCCGCGGCCTTCAGGGCTTCGAAATAGCCGAGTTGGTTCAATCTCAAAATGCTGAGTTCCCAAAGATGCTGGTTGAAGACATCGCCTTCGTCGATGTACAACTCGCGGCGTATGACTTTGTCCCGCGTGGTCGTGTTCCCCGAAAAGTCGATGCGGCGAACGAAGAACCGATGCCCTTCGTCGAAGTTGAGGGTCAGGTCGATTTTGTCGGTGTCGGGGATCGGCTCGATATCCGGCGTGGAAACGAAATCAATGAAACCGAACATCCCGTAATACTTGCCCAGATCGTCGAAACCTTTGCGGAGCTTGGCGGTTGAGAATACATCGCCGGTGTCCATCTGCAACAACTTCAGCACCACCTCATTCGTGCGGAAGAAATTCATTCCGGTGATGTTAATTTTGTTGAGGTGATAGATGTGGCCTTCCTCGAGGGTGAGGTTGATGTTGGCTCCTTTGCCCGATTTGTTGGACCACAACAGGGGCATGCGGAACCTGCCGCCGCCGGTGTCGACGATATTCACCGAGGAATCCGTGATGTGCGCCGTGTAATAACCTTCATCGCGGTAGAACTGTTCCAGCCGGTCCTTATCCTCATCCAGCCTGGTCGAATCATAAGCCTTGGAAAACAGGCTTTCGAAGAAGATCGAGTGTGGAATCCCGTACGGATGTAAATTAACCATCGGGCGAAGCAGTTGCCGGTGGCTGAACATCGTGTTGCCCATGAAATTGATCTCGTTGACTTTGACCTTAGGGCCTTCGTCAACCTTGAAGATCACCGAGACTCCGGCGGGGGGCACCTGGTGGAGTTGCGGCTCGACCGTCGCGAACTGCCGCCCGCGCTCCGCCAGAAACTCCTCCAGCACCACCGTCGCATGCTGAATCTTGTTTGGATCGTATTGCGAATCCGCGCTCAAACCGACCTTTCGTTCCTTAAAGCGGTCAAGAATCTCGGACTTCTGAATCGACTTCAAGCCGTCGAAGTCGAAGGTCCGGATTACGGGCCGCTCCACCAGGTTAAAGGTTACGATCCAGCCGGTCTGTCCCGGCTCGATTCCCCAGCTTATGTCGTTGAAGCGCTGGGTGTTCCACAGCGTAACGTAATCGCGATCGATAGCGGCCTCATCGTATGGGTCGCCCTTTTTTGTAAGGATGAGCGCGCGGAGCGTATCCTGGGGAACACGCTTTGACCCGCGGAAAATGACGTCCTCGACGATGTCTTGAGGTGGCCGGGCTGGCGGTTTGGCGCCGGGCTGCGTCACGCCAGGGGCGGCGGGCTTAGGCGCCTCCGGAGGCGGCGGCTGGGGAACGTTCTGAAACGGATTAGGCACTTGCGGCTTCGGCGCTTCCGGCTGCGGGGCTTGGGGCAAGTTCCCGAAAGGGTTAGTGGGAGGCGTAGCAGGCTGTCCCGCAGGATTCTGGGGGGGGGGTTGCGGAGCCGGATTAGCTGGAGGGGTCTGCTGCTGGCCCTCTAGCGTCGCGACCACGCCAAAGGCCAGAAAACAAACCAAAAAAGTGCGCAGGCTTCCAGGCCTGGAAGTCGCCATCTAAGACAGTACCCTTTCCACTCTGCGCTTTCCCTCAGACGCCCACCCAGACGATCCCGTTTCACCGAAAAACCCACCCTGAACCTTACGGGAAAATACGGCAGGCGAGACCCCGCTATTCTACCGCATCAGAAGACCCGGCCGCACTCGGTTCGGGGGCCTGCTCCCGGGGACTGAGGCTCACGCCCTCCTCGGTCGCTTCGGTTTGAGGCGCGGTCTCGATCATGAAGGCTGGTTCGAGAACCTCAGGCGGTACGGCTGTGATCGAAGGGGTGATCGAAGGAGCGGCCGGCTCCGGCTGCGACCGCCTGCCGACGTAACCGAGGCAAGCTCCCAGGACAACGTGAGAAATGACCGTGGCCGGCCGTGGCGAAGCCGCCAGGACCCATGGGTTCACCCGTGGCCAGAACAGAGCGTTCGCCAGAGTGTACCAACTTACCGAAACGGCAATTCCCAGCAGCATCATCCGCCCGCGGCGGTAAATTCCGGCGAAGGAAAGGCCGAACACGCCGCCCAGCGTTCCGGTGATGACAAAATGAAGGGAAAGGCCGGAAAGCGTCGCCATTCCCGCTCCGTAGCGGAAGGCCCTGGCACCGTAAAAGGTGGAACCGAGCAAATTAGGGAACTGCCACCAGTAGCGGCCATCCATCAGGGAATCGCCGATCAGCACAGCGAGCATCACGGCTCCCCCGACAATGCCCGCTTCGATTCCGCGAGCTAAGCGGGTCCATGCCTCTTCGGCATGATGAACGTCTTCGACGCGCGGCTCCCCGAGTCCCATCACTCTTTAGCATAGGTGATGCGGGCCTTGTTGATCCGGCCTGGTGGATCTGGCCCTGTTGCCGATTTCCCCGGCATCGCTACAATAAAACAATGTCTCTGGTCGTTGTTGGCTCGGTAGCCTATGATGGCGTTGAAACGCCGCACGGAAAAGTGGACCGCATGCTGGGTGGAGCGGCCACGTATATTTCGCTCTCCGCAAGTTATTTCACAAAGCCCCATCTGGTTGCCGTGGTTGGGGACGATTTCGCGCAGGAGGACACGAATCTCCTCGCGGGTCATGGCGTCGACCTGGAGGGTCTGGAACGCGTTCGCGGCAAGACGTTCTTTTGGGCGGGCAAGTACACGCCCGACATGAACGATCGGGAGACACTGACCACGGAACTGAACGTCTTCGCGGATTTCAGGCCAAAGCTGCCGAAGAGCTATCTTTCCGCGCCGTACCTCCTGCTGGGGAACATTCAACCGGCGCTGCAGCGGGAAGTCCGGGGGCAGATGAAGCACATCAAGCTCGCCGGCGGCGACACCATGAATTTCTGGATCAAGGACTTTCGCGAGGAGCTGCTGGCGACCATTCGCGAATGGGATTTCCTGCTCATCAACGATGGCGAGGCGAGGATGCTCTCGGGC
>JASHRP010000774.1 GCA_030037375.1 Bryobacteraceae bacterium
ACGAACGTCATTTCCTTGCGGACGTGCTCCGGCAAATCGCGCATGTCTTTCTGGTTGTCCTTCGGCAAAATCACGCGGGAAATGCCGGCGCGACGGGCGGCCAGGACTTTCTCCTTGATCCCGCCGATCGGCAGCACCAGACCGGTCAGAGTCACCTCGCCGGTCATCGCCGTATCGTTGCGCACCGGAATCCCGGAGTAAAGCGAGGCTAACGCCGTGGTCATCGTCACGCCCGCTGAAGGGCCATCCTTCGGGATCGCTCCCGCGGGAACGTGAATGTGCAGACCGGCGTTGAGGAACTTGTCCGGGTCAAGCCCGAACTCGCGCGCATGACTCCACAGGTAGCTGCGCGCAGTCTTCGCCGACTCCTGCATCACTTCGCCGAGCTGGCCGGTGATGGTCAGCTCTTTGCCGCTAGGCAGGAGCGCGGCTTCGATATACAACACGTCGCCGCCGGTTTCGGTCCAGGCGAGACCGGTGGCCACTCCGGGAGGAAGTTCCTTGCGGGCCTGTTCGGGGAGAATGTTCTCGGGTCCCAGAAGCTCGGGAACGTCATTGGCGTTGACGGTAACAGGCTCCGTCGAGCCTTCGGCGAATTTCACCGCGATCTTGCGGATAATCCGGCCGAGCACCTGTTCCAAGCGCCGCACGCCCGCTTCACGCGTGTAAGAAGCGATCAGCTTGTGCATGGCCTCATCGGTGATGCTGATCTGCTCCGCGGTCAAACCGGTCTGCTTCAACTGACGCGGCAGCAGGTAACGCCGCGCAATCTGCATCTTCTCCTCTTCGCTATAACCGGACAGGCGCAGGATCTCCATGCGGTCTAGCAACGGCGCGGGAATCGTGTCCAGGGTATTCGCGGTGGTGACGAACAGCACCTTCGAAAGGTCGAAAGGCAGATCGAGATAGTTATCGCGAAACGCCTTGTTCTGCTCGGGATCGAGCACTTCAAGCAACGCAGCCGCGGGATCGCCGCGGAAATCGCGCCCAAGCTTGTCGACCTCGTCGAGCATCAGCACGGGATTCGCGAACCCCGCTCTGCGCATGGCCTGGATGAGGCGCCCTGGCAGCGCGCCGATGTATGTCCGGCGATGGCCGCGCAATTCCGCTTCATCGTGCATGCCGCCGAGGCTCATGCGCTCGAACTTGCGGCCAAGCGCACGGGCGATCGATTGACCCAGCGAGGTTTTGCCCACGCCGGGCGCGCCGACCAGGCAAAGAATCGGGGATTTGGCTTCGGGATTCAGCTTCAGCACCGCAAGCTGCTCGATGATCCGGTCCTTGACCTTGTCGATTCCGAAGTGGTCTTCGTCCAGGATTTGGCGCGCCCGCTTCAGGTCGAGACTATCGTCGCTTTTCTTGTTCCACGGCAGCTCGATCACATATTCAAGCCAGGTGCGAATGACGCTGAACTCGGGCTGCGCCGCCGGCAGCTTCTCCATGCGGCCGAGCTCCCGCTCCGCTTCCTTGCGGATATCCTCCGGAAGATCGGCTTTGGCGAGGCGTTCGCGCAATTGTTCGACCTCGGCTTGGTCGCCATTCTTTTCCCCGAGCTCCTGTTCGATGGCTCGCTTCTGTTGGCGCAGCACGTACTCGCGCTGCTCCTTGGTCATCTCGGAGCGCGCTTCATTGGCGATCTGATTGCGCAGCTCCAGCACGTTGACTTCGTGCGAAAGCCATCCATGAACCATGCGCAGGCCTTCGAGCCGCGTTGGTGTTTCGAGCAAGGCCTGCTCCTTGGCCGCGTCCAGATTCATGACCGAAGCGATCATGAACGCTAGTTGCAGGGGGTCCTGCTCCATCGCAAACATCCGCGCGATGTCCTGTTGTACGTTCGCGCCCTGCGCGAGTTGCAGGAACTTAGTGCCCAGCTCCACCAGAGAGAGCGCCAATGCTTCCGTCTCACGGCTCGAATCGTCGGGCAGCGGAAGAGGGCGAATACGGGCGTGAATATGCCCGTTCTCCTCGATTTTCATGATGACCACGCGCTCCGCGCCAAGGACCATAATGTCCACCTGATCGGGCCGAGCGTGATGGTGACGGCGAATGGTGGCGCGGGTGCCGACGGTGTAAAGATCGGAGGCGTGGGGCGCTTCAACGGAGGCGTCCCTCTGCGCGACAACCACCAGTTCCTTATCCTCCGAAGTCAGCGCCGCCTCCACCGCGGCGATCGAGGCTTTCCGTCCGACCGACAGCGGCATCATCAGGCCGGGATATAGCGCTGAATTCTTCAGCGCCAATAACGGCAGTGATCGTATTCCAGATTCCAGTTGTTCTGCCATGTGTTTCTCTTTCTATTCCCTAACTTTCGCTACTTAGATGCAGCGGCGTGGGTTGGAGCTTCAAACACCAGTTCCCCGTCGCGGTCGTCAATATGTACTTTCTCTCCGTCGCGAATTTCGCCGGCCACCAGCTTACGCGCCAACGGCGTTTCGATCTCCTTCTGAATCGCCCGCTTCAAGGGCCGCGCTCCGAAGGCCGGATCGTAGCCGATCTGGATCAGCCGGTCCTTCGCGGTTTCCGATAGTTCGAGCTCGATGCGCCGCTCCGCCAGACGGGCTTTGAGCGAGCCGAGCTGAATGTCCACGATCTTCTTCAGATGCTCCTTGGTAAGCCTGTGGAAGTCGATGATCTCGTCGATGCGGTTCAGGAACTCCGGCCGGAACAGGCGCGGCAGCTCGTCCTTAGGCGCATTCGAGGTCATGATGATGACCGTGTTCTTGAAATCGACGGTGCGGCCCTGGCCGTCAGTCAGGCGCCCGTCGTCGAGCACTTGCAGCAGGACGTGGAACACGTCGCTGTGCGCTTTTTCGATTTCGTCGAGCAACACGACGCAATACGGCTTGCGGCGAACGGTTTCGGTAAGCTGTCCGCCTTCTTCATAGCCGATGTATCCCGGAGGCGCGCCAACCAGGCGCGAAACGGTGTGCTTCTCCTGGTACTCCGACATGTCGATGCGCACCAGCGCGCGCTCGTCATCGAAGAGGAACTGCGCGAGCGCGCGAGCGAGCTCCGTCTTGCCGACGCCGGTGGGGCCTAGGAACAGGAAGCTGCCGACGGGCCGCTTGGGATCTTTCAATCCACCGCGGGCGCGCATGACTGCGTCCGCGACCGCATCCACGGCTTCATCCTGGCCGACCACGCGCTTGTGCAACTCCTCGGGAAGATGCAGAAGTTTCTGAATCTCGCCTTCGAGAAGTTTGGAAAGCGGGATGCCGGTCCAGCGGCTGACCACCTGGGCGATGTCCTCCTCCGTCACCTCTTCTTTAAGAAGCACGGGCTCGCGGGAGGGTTTCTCCAGTTCCTTTTCTAAGGCAGTGAGCTGACCGTACTTAAGCTCAGCGGCCTTATTGAGGTCGTAAGCACGCTCAGCCTGCTCAATCTGTTGCTTCACTTGCTCGACCTTGGCGCGCAGCTCGCGCTGGTGCTTAATGGCTTCCTGGTCGGCTTGCCATTGGGCTTTGAGCGAAGCAGATTCGGTCTTGAGCTCGGAAAGCTCTTTTTCGATTTTCTTGAGGCGCTCCTTCGACGCCGCGTCGGATTCCTTCTTCAACGCTTCGCGCTCGATTTCGAGCTGCATCTGGCGGCGCAGGCTCTCGTCGAGTTCGGCCGGCATGGAGTCGATTTCGGTGCGCAGCTTCGCGGCCGCTTCGTCGACCAGGTCGATCGCCTTATCGGGAAGGAAACGGTCCGAAATGTAGCGCTGGCTCAGCACCGCCGCCGCGACCATGGCGGAGTCCTTGATCCGGACGCCATGATGGATCTCGTAGCGTTCGCGCAGTCCGCGCAAGATCGAGATGGTGTCCTCGACCGAAGGCTGATCGACCAGCACCGTCTGGAAGCGGCGCTCCAACGCCGCGTCTTTTTCGACATGCTTGCGATATTCGTCGAGCGTGGTTGCGCCGATGCAATGCAGCTCGCCGCGGGCGAGCATGGGCTTGAGCAGATTGCCGGCGTCCATCGCGCCTTCGGCCTTGCCTGCTCCGACGACGGTGTGGAGCTCGTCAATGAAGAGGATGATGGCTCCTTCGGAGGACTGGACCTCTTTGAGGACGGCCTTCAGGCGCTCTTCGAATTCGCCTCGGAATTTCGCTCCCGCGATCAACGCGCCCATGTCGAGGCTGACAACCTTCTTGTCTTTCAAGCCTTCGGGCACGTCGCCGCGGACGATGCGCTGGGCAAGGCCTTCGACGATGGCGGTCTTGCCGACGCCGGGCTCGCCGATGAGCACCGGGTTATTTTTGGTTCGCCGGGAAAGAACCTGGATCACTCGGCGGATTTCCTCGTCGCGGCCGATGACCGGGTCGAGCTTTCCTTGTGCGGCGAGCTTGGTCAGGTCGCGGCCATATTTCTCGAGAGCTTCGTAGGTCGCCTCGGGGTTCTGGTTGGTGACTCGCTGAGATCCGCGGACTTCCTGAAGCGTGCGCATCAGGCGCTCGCGCGTGAGACCGAGATCTTTGAAGAGTTTCTCGTCTGTGGCCGCCAGGAGGACGTGCTCGACCGAGACGTAATCGTCTTTCAGGCGCTTGGCCTCCGACTCGGCGCGGGTGAGCAGCGATTGGAGGCGCGACGTGATGTATATTTGGTCCATCGCGGCCGAGCCGCCGGAGACTCGGGGCAACTTGTCAAGCTGCTCGACGAGCTTCCGGTGAACGTCCTCAAGCCGCACGTTCGCTTTGGCGAGAATGGATTGGGCCAGCCCGCCTTCCTGTTCGAGGAGGGCCAGAAGCAAATGCTCGACATCGAGCTGCTGCTGACCACGCTGGCTCGCAATGGATTGGGCGGATCGGATGCCCTCTTGGAGTTTTTCGGTGA
>JASHRP010000775.1 GCA_030037375.1 Bryobacteraceae bacterium
CTGGCCCGCGCCGCTGTCGGCGATTCGGACCAAGGGCAAACCGCCCTGGGCGACGACGATTGCGTCGCCGCTCCAGGAGGCGCCACCGAAGGTTGGCAGATCCATCAGCGGAACGGCCGCGCCGCCGTCCACGGGGATTTTGTAGAGTTTCCTGGCGGAGGTTGACGCGAATCCCAGCCAGCGCCCATCCGGCGAGAAGAACGGTCCGCGAGGGTTTTCCGTTCCCTGAAGCTCCACCGCCATCGCCTGATCCAGGCGGCGCGTGTACAGCCGCGCTGCGCCGCCGGCGGCGGGGCGGGCCACGTAGGCGATCCTGGTTCCGTCAGGGGAAATCGCAACGTTGGCCACAAATGCAACTGGCCTCGCGAGGGCGATATCCTGACCGAGGTCGACATCCTGGCGAATTAGAGGCAGGTCGGTGAACCGATTGGAGCGCCACCACTCCCAGCCTCCCGCGGCAACCGCGATCACCAGCGCCGCCGCCACCGCCGGCCACATCCATTTGGTTCTGGCGGGTGGCGATTGAATCCCGCTGGCGCCGCTTGCGGATGCGCTGGCGGACGCCGCCGTACTCAAGGAGCCCGGCGCGGTGACGTCGATCAGTTCCAGAGTCTGCTTCAGATCGTGCGCCGAGTGCCAGCGGTCGGCAGGTTTCTTCTCCAGGCACTTCCGCACCACTCGATCAAGAGAGCGCGGCGCCGCGGGTTGGAATTGCTGAATCGGCGCGGGCTGGTCTTTGAGGATCGCGGCGAGAACGGCGGTTTTGGAATCGCCATCGAAGGCTCGCTGGCCGGTGAGCATTTCGTACAGCACGGAGCCGAAGGAGAAGATATCGGAGCGTTCATCGGTTTCCTTGCCCTCGGCCTGCTCCGGAGACATGTAGTGCAGGGTTCCGACGATGGCGCCGGACTCCGATATTGGCTCGGTTCGCGTGATCATCTCACTCGAACTTGACGGGCTGAATTTCGCCGGCCCCAGCTTCGCCAATCCGAAATCCAGAACCTTGACGCCAGACTTCGTGAGGATGATATTGGCCGGTTTGAGATCGCGATGAACGATGCCCTTCTCATGCGCGGCCGCAAGCGCATCCGCGATCTGGATCGCATACTGCAGCACGGCTTCAAGCGGCATCGGCTCTTGTTTGGCGAGGTGCGCGAGGGTGTCGCCTTCGACGAACTCCATCACCAGGTAATTCGGACCGACGTCGTAGAGCGTGCAAACGTTGGGATGATTCAGAGAAGAGATCGCCTTGGCCTCGCGCTCAAAACGGTCGCTGAACTCACGCGCGGAGATTTTGATGGCGACTGGCCTTCCCAGGCGGGTATCGGTGCCGCGATAAACCTCGCCCATGCCGCCCTTACCGAGCAGCGAATCGATGCGGTACGGTCCTAGGGAATCGCCGGGATTTAAGAGGTTCATCGCCGGAGCCGCCATTTACTTGGCCGTTATAGCTGCCAAGTATAGCTCGAATGCGCGGACTAGCTCGATTCAAGGCTTGGGCGTCACCTTGATGATTGTCGCCGTGAAGTGCTTGCCCGGCGCGATCACGAATTGATGCACGGTGTTCGCGGGGACGTACAGCGTATCGCCGGCGGCCATAGGGAATTTTGTCCCGCCATCGATTGAGCTGCCGCGAATTTCGTCCTGGCCGCTCGGCTTGCCGTCGACGATCTTGCCGCCTACAATCATGGTGCATTCGCCATCGCGAGCCACGATCATGTCGGCCAGCTTGGTGTGGATCTCGGCCATCGAGTTCCCTTCCCTATAAAGGATGAACGCGGAGTCCATCAGGCGCGAGGTGCCGAGGCCGGATTCTTTGTTCAGGCGCGAGGCGGCCTGCTTGTCGAGGTCTTTGGTTTTTGCGGCGCTCCAGAAGATGGGTTCGGTTGGATCGGCGGCGAAGAGCAAGGCAGCGCCCGACGCGATCAGTAGTAATGTATTCCGCATGTAAACCCTCCCCCGCATCAGCCTTCGTCGATGCGGACACTATGGAATGATACCCTGAACGATTGAGATGATCACCCGCCTTCGAGCGCAAAACTTCAAGTCCTGGAAGGACACGGGGGATCTGCGCATCGCGCCGCTGACGGGGCTGTTTGGGACGAATAGTTCGGGGAAGACGAGCATTCTGCAGGCACTCCTGCTGCTCAAACAGACCGCTGGGTCAGACCGACGTGTTCTCTTTCTAGGCGACGAAAGGTCTTTGATCAACCTTGGCACATTCAAGGACGTGATCCATAACCATGAGGAAGCCCAGACCCTACGATTCTCGCTCTCATGGAGGAACCAAGAAGGCGAAGGCCATTTGGATGGGTCCTTTGCATCGAGGCACCGCCAAATCACACTGGAGAGATTCCGCTGCACTCTCGGCGACAGTGTCCTTGAGGTTACAGAGGTACCCGGGATGGACGGATTCAACTTCACCCTAAATGGACAGAAGGGGTTGACGCGGTGGCCGTGGGGATATCAGTCGTCCTCATCATCCGACCCTGTTTCCGGGCTTCGCCTAAGTTTAGAGTTAGCGAGCTACCTTGGGCCACTTCGTCAGCGACCGGAACGTAGTCCTCACGTCTGGTCCGGAGCGGCTCCATCCTCGGTGGGAGCAGATGGTGCTCAGTTCGCCCAAGTGCTGCTTTCCCCGCGAGGGAAGAAGCACGTCATGGGGGCCGTCGAGGGTTCCCTCCGAAGAATGAAGTTGGCGGAAAGCTTTCAGAGTAGGCCGATTCATCAAGGCAGTGAGTACGTCGAGTTCCGGCTTCGAGAAAACCAGTCCCGTACCGATGTGCTTCTTGCGGATATGGGCTTTGGCATCTCGCAAGTACTGCCCGTCCTTGTTGAATGTTTTTACGCGGAAGAAGGCGCCACCTTCGTGGTCGAGCAGCCCGAGCTGCATCTCCATCCAGCGGCGCAATCGGAGCTTGCGGATGTTCTGATGGACGTCGTGAAGCACCGCAATATCCAGATCATCCTGGAGAGCCATAGCGAGCATCTGCTGCGACGTTTGCAACGACGCATTGCGGAAGAGGAGTTTGCGGCTAAGGATGCCGCGCTGTACTTTTGCGAAATGGACGATGGCGCGTCGAAATGCACTGAACTCCAAATCACGGAGGAAGGGACCATCAAGAACTGGCCGAAGGACTTTTTCGGCAATGAGATGGAAGAGCTTGCGGCAACTACCAAAGCGGCTATGAAACGTCGATTGGCTCGCGTAAAGTGACGTTTGTTGTCGACACAAACGTCATCGTGGTTGCGAATGACCGGGAAGCGGACCACGCGACCTCAGGGTGCGTGCTTCGGTGCGTCGAGCTGTTGGAATCCATCCAGCGCTCAGACGCCGTTGCCATCGACTTCCGGCTTGAGATCCTTAACGAGTATTTCCTTCATGCCAACCATTCAGGCCAGCCCGGCGTGGGAGATGCGTTCGCGACGTGGGTGAGAGATAACCAAGGGTACCCGAGCCGTTGCGATTTCGTCGACATCACTCCAACTGACAACGGAAGCTACCTCGAGTTCCCAAGCGACGACCGCTTGGCTCAATTCCACCGAAAGGATCGGAAGTTCGTCGCAGTTTCTGTCGCGCACCCGGAGCGGCCGCCGATTCTGAATGCCGTCGATTCC
>JASHRP010000776.1 GCA_030037375.1 Bryobacteraceae bacterium
CCCTCCCAGTGGCCGCGCGAATCGCCCATCCAGGTTTCGACGTCGGGATGAGGGCTGCCGTCGGTGCGGATGAGGCGATACACCAACGACCATTCAAACGTCATCGCCACGGCCTGGGGCGTCTGGAAGATTTGAAATGGGTACTGGAGATACATGATCCGAGGAACGCTTGGGAAATAGCATTGATTGAGCGGATCGGCCGTCTGGCGGGTTCGAAAATTCTCCGCCCTCTTCGCGGCTGCCCAGGGTTGATACGGGACTTCGCCGCCGAGAACAACGGACGGTCCGGCCAGCATATTTAGCCCGGCGACATGCTCCTGGAGGTCAGCCGCCGCGGTACTGGAAGCTTCCCAAATGCCGGCGAAGTTGGGCTTGCCGTCGGCCGTGCGAGGCAAGGATGGCTCCGATGCAGGCGCGCTGCCTTGTGGCGCACCGAGGAGCGCGCTACTCAGGGCGACTCCCAAAAACGTGGCTAGAAGGTGCATGTTCATACGATTAGCCGCCAACAATTATCAGACCACAGTTCGTGCCTCGCCAACTTGGGAGAATAAGATAAAGGAATGCATCGCTTCCTTCTGTACAACGGCCAGATTCGCGACACCTCAGAGCGCTTCCTTTCGCCGGGCCAAACCGGCTTGGTTAATGGCTGGGGCGTG
The DNA here is from genome assembly GCA_030037375.1 of Bryobacteraceae bacterium. Taxonomy (GTDB): domain Bacteria; phylum Acidobacteriota; class Terriglobia; order Bryobacterales; family Bryobacteraceae; genus Palsa-187. The sequence continues at coordinate 657 of JASHRP010000776.1, forward strand.
TTCTCGACCCTGCGCATCTACGACGGGGTTCCATTCGCCTGGGAGCGGCACTGGCCCCGCATGAACCACGATGCCGCGCGTCTGCGCATCCCCATGCCGCCCGAGGGTGACGCCGTGCTTGCTGATATGCGGCGGCTGCTGGAAGCGAATTCTGCGTGGAACAGCGTGCTTCGAATTATGGTGGTGCGCAATCGCGGGGGCATGTTCGAGGGGCCCGCGATTACCAACGATTTCGATGTAATCGCCTTTACGACGAACGTTCCGCCGTGGGGCCAAGCCATGAAGCTCGGCGTGATCCCCAACGGACGCCATGCGGCGAGCGAGTTCGCAGGCGCGAAGATCCTCTCCTGGTCCGAAAACCTGACCCGCTATGAGCGGGCGCGCGAGCAGGGCCTCGACGAAGTCGTGCTGCTGAACGAGCGCGGCGAGGTGTGCGAGTGCACGTCGGCGAACCTGTTCGCGGTCCACGGCAGCCGCGTGCTCACGCCGCCGCTCAGCTCGGGGTGCTTGCCTGGGGTGACGCGGGTGACCTTGCTCGAGGATCTCCAGGTCGACGGGCTCACCGTGCGAGAGCAGATTCTGCTGCCGCCGGATTTGGAATCGGCCGACGAGGTGTTTCTCGCGTCCACCACGCGGGAGCTTCTACCTGTGGTCTCGATCGAGGGTATGCGAATTCGGCCGAGCCGCGTCGTTCGCGATCGGCTGCAGGCCGCGTTCACGGCGTTCGTGGAAGAGTACACCGCGACACGCCGGGAGTTTCACGCCCGCCCAGCGTGACGGCGGTATCATGCAGGTGGGAGGAAGGGGGCGAGCATGAAAAACGATGATCGGTTGGTCACCATCCGGCAATTTGGAGACATGGCTGAAGCCCTGCTGGCGAAGGGATGCCTGGAATCTGCTGGGATCGAATGCTTCCTGGCGGATGCCGAGATCGCGCGGATGGAGTGGCCGGTCAGCCGCGGCGTGAGGTTGCAAGTCGATGCTCACGATGCCGAAGCCGCGTTGGCACTTCTGGCTGAAGTCGTCCACGAGTCGCTGGGTTAAGTCGGCATCGCGGACATCATCTGAGCCGGGCGCTACTTCGCCGCCCTGGGCCACACCACTCCCTGATCCTTCGTCGTCACCGGCGCAAGACCCTTGTAAACAAACTTCTGAACGCGCTGGCCGCGATAGGTTTCAGTGGTGTAGATGTTGCCCTTCGAATCCGTGGCGATGCTGTGGACTCCGTAGAACTCGCCGGGCTGGCGTCCGCCTTCGCCGAAGCTGGTCAGGACCTCCAACGTATCGCGGTCGACGATGTGGACGCGATCATTCTCGCCATCAGCTACGTAAAGATACTTCTGCTGCGGATCCTGTGAAAACGCGATGTCCCAAACGGAACCTGATCCCAGCGTCTGCTTCTCGATGAACGCTTCTTTTACGAACGTCCCGTCCGGCTTGAATACCTGAATGCGGTCGTTCACGCGATCGCAGACGTACAGCAGGTTGTCATGCGAAAGCTGGGCGCAATGCACTGGATTGCGGAACTGCTGCGCGGGCGGGGCGTCAGGTTTGTATGGGCCGAGGTCGGCATCGTCCGGCTTGTGCCCATAAGCGCCCCAGTGCCGTTTGTACTTGCCGGTGTCGGCGTCAAACACGATCACGCGATGATTGCCGTAACCGTCGCCGACGTACAGTTCGTTGGTCTTTGGATCGACGAAAGTCTTAGCGGCCAGGCGCAGATTGTTCACGTCGTTGCTGCCCTTGCTCGACGACGGCTTGCCGATTTGCAGCAGGAATTTCCCGTCCTTGGTGAACTTCAGCACCATGTTGTCGTGAAACGTCTCAACCGCGCTGCCGCTGGCTTCGTCCTGCCCATTGATCGCGCCGCGACCGCTCTGCGGACCTCGCCCGTTGCCGCCGATCCATACGTTGCCCTTGTAATCCACGGTGATTCCGTGGTTCGAGTCTGGCCAGTCGTAACCTTGCCCGGGACCGCCCCAATGCGCGATCAAATTTCCCGCCGGATCGAACTCCAGGACCGGCGGCGCTGGCGCGCAACACTGAGCCGTTGGCGGATTGGTGGTCGCGTGTACCTCACCGGCCTCGAGCGACCCCGGCCGGTGGATGATCCAAACGTTGTCCTGCGCATCGGCGGAAACGCCGATGGTTTGCCCGAGAATCCAATGATTGGGAAGAGGCTTTGGCCAAGCCGGGTCAACCTCGAACCGCGGCGCCATAACGGTACGCGTAGCCAGCGGGATATGTTTCTCCAGCATCTGCCGGCGGACCACCGCGCCGTAGACGTTGCCTTCCGCATCCACGCCCACACCCTCCGCGCCGCTGTGCTCGGTCGTGGTCGACTCCACGTCTTCGATGAAGTACTTCACCGATCCGTCCTTGGCGCTGCCAATGCGAATGCCCTTCTTCCATCCAGGCTCATCGGGGCCCCAGGACTCCGAATCGGCCACATACATCGTGTCGTCCTTGGCGATGAAGATTCCGCTGGGCCGGCCGAACTGGGTCCAGGTATCGAGGTATTTTCCGTCCTGATCGAAGATCTGAATTCGATTGTTGGAACGGTCGCCGACGAAGACTCGCCCTCGGGAATCGAGCGCGATGGTATGGGGATTGTTGAACTCGCCCGGTCCGTTGCCCATCTTTCCCCAGGACTTGATGAACCGCCCGTCCTTCGAAAACTTCGAGACGCGTTGATTTCCCACTGTTCCGCCGGAATGTCCTTCGGTCACGAAGATGTCGCCGTTTGGCGCGACCGCGACATCTGTCGGTTCATCGAACGCCCCGGGTTCGGCGCTTGCGACTCCGGCTTTGCCAAGCGTCAGCAGCAGTTTTCCATCGGGCGAGAATTTGAAAACCTGGTAGCCCTTGCCATCCTTGATCTGCTCGTCCGTCACCCACAAATTGCCTTGCCCATCCACGGTGGCGCCGTGAGGAAACACGAACATTTCGGAGCCCCAGCTCTTCACCAGCTTCCCGGACTTGTCGTATTTGAGAATCGGCGGCTCCGTGCGGCCCGCGCAGGAGTTTTCGAAGCAACGTTCGATGACGTAGATGCTTCCATCCGGCGCGACCTCGACCGCTGTCACGGCGGGCCATTTCGTCATGCCCGTTGGGAGCTGTCCCCAGTCGCGTACGGTGCGGTATGGGTTCGGAAGATTGTTGATGGGCTGGCTCGCCGACTGCGCAAGCGTTACCCCTGCGGTCAGGCAGAACGAAAGAATCACGTTGAATCTTCGCATCACTTCAACTCCACTTGAATCTCGAACGCGGCGCGGTCGCCGATGTTTTCGGTCTCGTGCGTGAGCGCGTCCCGCCAGGCAATTTCGCCGGGCTTTCTCCGGTTGTCGACTAGCTTGCCGTCCGACATCTTCATGGTGGTGTGGAGTCCGGTAACGTAAACCACAACGTAAGGCGGATGCTGGTGAAGCGGG
>JASHRP010000777.1 GCA_030037375.1 Bryobacteraceae bacterium
CGGCTACGCCACCGACAACGCCGGCTGGACCACCAGCAACCGGGCCATCGTGTTGTGGTCGCCGGATTCGAAAAAGATCGCCACGTATCAGCAAGACCAACGAAAGGTCGGCGAGATGTATCTGGTCAACACGACTGCCGGACATCCGACCCTGCGCGCATGGAAATATCCTTTGCCCGGCGACGAAGCGGTCACGATGATCGAGCGCGTGATCATCGACGTCGAGAACCGCAAGGTGATGCGGTTGGCGATGCCGCCCGATCAGCACAGGTCGACCTTATGCGACGACGTCGCGTGCCGGGCGGGTGAGTGGAGCGACGTGCAATGGAGCGAAGACTCGACGCATCTGGCGTTCGTCTCCACTTCCCGCGACCATCGGCATGAACAGTTCCGGGTCGCCGATGCCGCGACCGGCGCCGTGCGGGACGTGATGGAGGAATCCGTCGCCACGTACTTCGAATCGGGCAATGGCCGCGTCAATTGGAAGTATTTGCCGGCGTCGAATGAGTTCATCTGGTTCTCTGAAAAATCCGGCTGGGGTCACGTATACCTGCACGACCTCGACACCGGCAAATTGAAGAACCCCATCACCGGCGGCGACTGGAACGTCACGCAAATCGTGAAGGTGGATGAGAAGAGCCGCACGCTCTTTTTCCTGGGGGTCGGCCGCGAAAAGGGCGATCCGTACTTCGTTCATTTCTACCGCGTCGGATTCGATGGCAAGAATCTCGCTTTGCTCACGCCGGAAGACGCGAATCACGATGTCACCCTGTCCGCCTCCGGGCGTTTCTTCGTCGATACCTATTCGACTCCGGACAAGCCCCCGGTCACGGTCGTGCGCGACGATTCTGGGATGCTCCGCGCAACGCTGGAGAAAGCTGACATTTCCAAATTGATGTCGAGTGGTTGGAAGCCTCCGGTTCCGATCCAAGTCAAGGCTCGCGACGGAGTAACCGACCTCTACGGCCTCATGTTCCAGCCGGCAAATTTAGATCCGGCGAAAAAATATCCGATCGTCAACCACATTTATCCCGGTCCGCAAACCGGCAGCGTTGGCAGCCGGAATTTTTCGGCGGCGCGCGGCGATGCCCAGGCTCTGGCGGAGCTCGGATTCATCGTGGTGGAGATCGACGGCATGGGCACGCCATGGCGTTCGAAGGCGTTCCACGATGCGTACTTCGGCAATCTCGGCGACAACACGCTGCCGGATCAGGTGGCCGCGATGAAGGAGCTTGCAGCGCGATATCCGTTCATCGATCTCGATCGCGCCGGCATCTACGGCCATTCCGGCGGAGGATACGCGGCGGCTGACGCCATGTTCCGCTATCCCGATTTCTTCAAGGTGGGCGTGTCAGAGGCGGGAAACCACGACAATCGCGAATACGAAGACGATTGGGGCGAAAAATGGCAGGGGCTGCTCGAAAATCAGGCCAACGGCGCGACCAATTACGACAATCAGGCGAATCAACTGGTGGCCAAGAACCTGAAGGGGCATCTGCTGCTGGCCCACGGCACAATGGATAACAATGTTCCGCCGTACAACACGCTGCTGGTGGTCGACGCGCTGATCAAAGCCAATAAGGATTTCGATCTGCTTCTGCTCCCGAACCGCGATCACGGCTTCGGCAGCGATCCTTATATGGTGCGGCGGCGCTGGGATTATTTCGTCCGCTATCTGATGGGCGCGGAACCTCCGCAAGGTTATGAGTTGAAGGCGCCCGCGCCTGGCAGAGGCGGCCGCGGAGCCGGGGCTCAATAAGAATCATAGAAAAACGAACATGAAAAATAGCGTCCAAGTACGCCGAGTGGATGAGTGCGACACGCTCGATGAATTGATCCGGCACGCGTTCCCGGCTTTTGGGGGCGCGTTCTTCCGCCGTATCTATACGATTCTCGATCGGGCCATCGGCATGGGCTGTCCGCTGACGCTAGCCGTTTCAGGGCCGGTGACCGTATCAGGGCAGCATCAGGCGTGGCTGATCCCGCTGCTCGAAACCGGATGGATCGCGTATCTGAGCACGACCGACGCCGTCTGCTACCACGACGGCCATCGTAGCCTGAACGCCCATCGCGATCCGGTCTTCGAAGTGCCCATTTGGGGCGACGACGGCGCGCTGCGCGACGACGGCACCATTCGCGTGACCGATATGGCCTTCGCCGAGGAGGTACTGCTCGATCAGGATAAGTTCCTCGCGGCTATGTTGATGCGGCCGGAGTTTCAACGATCGATGACCGGGACCGAACTGCGCTACCGGCTCGGCGAATTCTACGAGCAGCAGGAGCGAAGCAATGGAGTCGCGCCCGGACTTCTTTCCACCTGCCGCAGGATGTCGATTCCGGTTTTCGTCGGCGCGCCTGCCGACGGCAGCGTGTTCCTCAATTCAATGAAGCTGTGGGCGATGAAGCGGGCCGGGTTGCTCGACTCCTACAAGTTCGACCTGGATATGCACGCGGAGGTCTACGAGGCCTGCGCGTATCATCGCTGGGGATTATTCGAGAGCGAAGCTCGATCGCTGGCCACGCTGATCCTCGGCGGAGGCGTGCCCAAGAATTACAACCTGCAACCGGAACCGGCCTTGGGACAGGTGCTTGGTTTGCCCCACGTGCGGGGATATCATTTCGATGTGCAGATCGTGACCGCGCCGGTGACCGACGGATCGCTCTCTTCGTGCCCGCCTGGAGAAGCGGTCACGTGGGGTAAGGTCGATAAGGACAGCTATCAGCAGACCACCGAAAGCATGCAGGCCGATTACTCCATGCTGATGCCGTTTCTGGTCAAAGCATTGTTGGAGAATCGGAAGCGCTATGAAGACGAGGCCGCGCGGACCGGCGAGGAGGCGGCTATAGAAAAGGATGCGCGGGCGCGCGGGTACCTGCGGCCTCGCGCCGGCTACCGGCTTTTCGAGCAACGCGAGGAGTTGTGCTCGCGTCTCACGGCTGACGTCAAGGCGAACCGCGAATGGCTGCTCGAATCGGTTGAATACGCTCTGGCCAAGGGGTGACCCAAAGAGGTGAGCCATGAAGGTGCTGGCGCTGGCGCTTGTGTTTCTCGCGCCGCTGATCGGCGGCGCCGTCGAAGGGCGAGTTACGAACAGCGTCACCGGCGAGCCGGTTGCGGGCGCGAGCGTTCGACTGCTCGACCGGCATAGCTACCTGTATACGGCATCCACCGATTCCAACGGATCCTATCGCGTGATGGGATTAGATGACGGCGAATACAGAGGCGAATTCACGCGCGACGGATTCCAGGACAGCTCGCCCAGCAGGTCCTTCGTCAAAGTAACGGGCGACGTTCCGGCTCGCATCGATGCCCGGCTCAATCCATGGGGATCGCTCAGCGGGCGAGTGGTGGATGAAGACGGCCAGCCTGCGCGAAAAGTCGCTGTCGAGATTAGTCCCGGAGCGTCCGCTGTTACCGATGATAACGGCGAGTTCGTGTTTCGCAGCCTGCGGCCGGGCAGTTATACCGTTGTCGCGAAACCCGAAGCGATCACGCGGATGCGCGATGGCGAACGCTTCGGCGCAGTGCCGATCTATTATCCGTCCGCAACGCAAGCCGACGCAGCCGCGAAGATCCCGGTGAGATGGGGCGAGGATGCTGGCGGCATCGAGATCCGGCTCACGAGCGTGCCGGTGCGGCGAGTGACCGGTATTGTCCTAGATGAATCGGGCAAGCCGGTAGCGCGCGCGACCGTGAAGCTGATGGGCAAGACGTCGCAAATGATACAGCTCTTCGTCAGCATCGACCTCAGAACCGGCCGAGCAAACTCATACACCATGGCTCCGAGCCCCGGGTTGGAAGTTGCGCGCGTGGAGACTCGCGAAGACGGCATGTTCGAGTTTCCTGCGGTTCAAGAGGGCGATTGGCGTGTAGCCGCCGAGATCGGCCGCGAGGACGATATGCCGCTGACGGCTGCCGCCTCCATTTCTGTTGCAGACAAGGATATCGATGGCCTTGAATTGCGCTTGGGCTCGCCCTTCGCGGTCGAAGTCACGAGTTCCGATAACGCGTCTCCCGCCAGGCTGGTGATGCTCAGTCCGGCCGATGGACAGCCTCATCTGAATATCGATCCCGAGACGAACATCAACAGCGTGCATGGCATCTTGCCGGGGCGTTATCGCCTGACGGGATCATATGGAGGCAAATCCTATGTCTCCTCCGTGATGCTTGGTGGAACGGACGTTCTAGGAGGCGTCATCGACCTCTCGCCCGGAGTTGGGCCGCTTCAAGTCGTCACCAAGCGCGATACAAGCGCCTTGCGAGGGACGGTTGAAAACGGCGAAGGTGCGACCGTATTCCTGGTTTCCAAGGAACTCCGCGAAACAATCGTCTATCGCATGGAAGTGTGCGGCGCGGGCGGCGCATTCGAATTTACAAACGTTCCGCCCGGCGACTACTTCGTGGTCGCGTTCAACGGAAACAACGCGACTCGTTTGCCCGAAGACTTTGGCAATCTGATCGCGCCGCTGGCAACCGGCGTCCGCGTGGAGGCGACTTCGGCGGCGTCGGTGAATCTGAGGCCGAATTCATGGCCGTGGTGATGAGCGGAGCCTGAATTAGTACGGCTTCGCTAAAGCGCGCCGCGTTGCGCGGTTGCAATAATCAAGGCCGCCAGGTTCCACGCAACCAAGACCGCGAACAGCCAGTTGATCCGGGTCAGCAGCCGGTCCCGGCCACGCAGCCAGCAGTACAATCCCAAGCTAACCGCGGCTACCTTGACGGCTACCAATCCTCCCAACGGATGCGGAGCGTAACTGATCGCCAATCGGACTAAGGGATTTCCCTCCCTGACTCCGTTGATCATGAACGCGATAGTGGTTAGAAAATCCAGGACTTGCAGGTAGGCATATTGCAGGAGTAACTGATTCACCGGCGCTGTCCTCGGGCTTCCACTGACCCTACTCTAATCGAAACACCCTACCCGAGTAAATGGGACTCTGCCCTCATGTTCTAGGCCTATCCAATTGAAAAACTTCAGGACTACCGTCTTAGTACCAGGCCGAATGGCAGAAGCCGATGAATCGTACAGATCGGCGGTGGAACTGTCGATCTGAATCAGGTGGGGGATTCCTACCTGGCTACTCGTGTCGCTGCGCTCAAGCAGGCGCAGAATCGCGACGGCGGCTGGAGCTACTTTCCCGGAAAGAAGACCTGGCTTGAGCCGACGATCTACGCGGCGCTGGCGCTTCATGGCGAGCCCGAGGCCGATCGCGCGTGGGCGTTGGTTTCTTCCTGG
>JASHRP010000778.1 GCA_030037375.1 Bryobacteraceae bacterium
GGAGATCGCCGAAAGAGTCGGCGGAAGCGAGGGTGTCGAGATCGTTGACGTGCAACTTCTCGGTGGCGGCAATGGCCGCGTCCTGCGCATCTTCATCGACAAGCCGCAAGGCGTAACGCATGCCGACTGCGAGTTCATCTCGATGAATGTAGGCACGATCTTGGACGTGGAGGACACAATTCCGGGAGGCCGCTACACGCTCGAAGTAAGCTCGCCAGGCGTGGAGCGCCGGCTATCGCGGCCACAGGAGTTCCAGCGCTTTCTAGGGCACAAGATCAAGGTAGTCTTGCGTCAGGCGGTCGACGGCCAGAAGCACTGGGCCGGGATGTTGAAGAACTTCGCCGACGGCACAATCACTCTGGAGCCGTCGCCCGGCAAGAACGTCGAAATTCCGCTCGAACAGGTGGAGAGAGCCAACCTGAAGTTCGAGTGGTAAGCAAGCAGAATCACGAGACAGAACCAATATGAGCAGCCTGGGGACGATTTATCAATCTATCGAGATCCTTAGCAAGGAAAAAGGGATCGATCCCAAAATCATTCTCGATGCGGTGAAAGACGCGATGCTGGTGGCCGCGCGCAAGCATTTCCACACCAATGAAGAACTGGTGGCGGATATGGACGAGCGCGGCGGCATCCAGATCTATGGCGTCAAGAAAGTGGCGGATCCGGTGACCGATCCGGATAAGGAAATTTCGCTCCAGGCCGCGCGCGCCGTCGTTCCGGATATCGAGATCGGCGGGGAAATCCGAACCGCCAAGCCGACAGAGGCGCTGGGCCGCATCTCCGCGCAGACCGCCAAGCAGGTGATTCTGCAAAAAGTGCGCGAGGCGGAGCGCGAAAACATCTACTCGGAATATTCAGGGCGCGTTGGCGAACTGGTGACCTGCGTAGTCAAACGCGTCGAGGGTCAAGACTTGATCGCCGACGTGGGCAAGAGCGAGGCCAGGCTGCCGAAGAAAGAGCAATCGCGTCTCGAAAACTTCAGCGTGGGAGACCGTATTCGCTGCGTCATCAAGAGCGTGGAAAAGGCCGGCAAGAACGCCGGCGTCATTTTATCGCGCGCCGCGCCGGAACTGGTGATGCGCCTGTTTGAACAGGAAGTGCCCGAAATCTATGACAACACCGTGAGCATCAAGGGCTGCGCCCGCGAAGCGGGGGAGCGGACCAAGATCGCGGTTTCCAGCCGCGATCGCGACGTCGATAGCGTCGGCGCCTGCGTGGGCATGAAAGGCATGCGCGTGCAGTCCATCATTCGCGAGCTGCGCGGCGAAAAGATCGACATCATCGAATACAACGAAGATCCGGTCTCGTTCGCGACACACGCGTTAAGCCCGGCCAAAATTTCACGCGTGATGATTGTCGATCCGGTCGAGAAGCACATGGAAGTCGTGGTCGACGACACGCAATTGTCGCTGGCCATCGGCAAAAAAGGGCAGAACGTGCGCCTGGCGGCGAAGCTGCTGGGCTGGCGAATCGACATCAAGAGCGAAGAGGAGAAACGCCAAGAGGTCGAGAGCCGCATGGCGGAGTTGGTGGTGCCGGGAGCCCCGGTAAGCGTGCTGCTGGATCATGGCCTGGCTGACGGCCTCGCGGAGAGCCTGATGGCGGGCGGAGTGCCAACGGTCGAGAAGCTCGGAGCGATGACTCCGGAGGAGCTGGAGGCGATTCCTGGAATCGGGCCTGAAGCTGTGGAGAGCATTCATCAAGCCGTCATGGGGTACTACGGTCAGTTCGAAGAGCCCGTTTCCAGTCAGGAACGCGCCGAAGAGGACGCAAGTGAAGAGCCCGCGTTGGCTACGGTTGCTGATGCAGATGAGCCGCAAAAGCAATCTGTTACGATAGAAAGTGGCGAGCCTTCGGCTACCGAATGAGGCTAGAGTAGGGAGATATTTGAGATTTCTGGCGTGAGGCATGCTCCGTCAGAGACGCAATCTATGAGTAAAATCCGCATCAACGAGCTGGCCCGGGAATTAGAAGTCAAGCCCCACGCCATCATTGAGGTGCTTCCAGAGCTCGGCATCCTGGAGAAGAAGACGCATTCCAGCTCGCTTGAGGACGATCAAGCGCTATTGGTGAGGCGCCGCTTGGGAGGCGAAGCGGCAGTGGAAGCTGCCCGCCTGGCTCCCCGACCGGCCGAGCCGGAAGCTCCCGAAACAACTCCTGCTGAACACCCCGCTCCTGTCGAACGGCAGGCGTCGCCGGTACCCCCGCCAGTTATCTCCGAGGCTCCGGTTGAGACTCTGAAAGAAGTCAAGGAAGCTGTAGAAGCTCCCTCGATTGCGCGTCCCATCGCGCCCTTGCGTCCGCCGCTGGCGGGTGGCCATCCGATTGCACCGCCGCTCGCGACGCCCGGGCCACGCGGCATTCCGATTCCGTCCAAACCGGCTCCTCCGCCGCCGAGGCCAGGGCAGATTCTGACAGGACCGAGGCAGCCGATGCCTCCCGGGTTCCAAGCTCCCGGGCCTGGGATTTCGCAACCGCCGTCTTTGCCTTCTCCAGCAAGGACCGCGCCGTCTTCATCGCCTTTAGGTTCTTCGCCAATGGCTCCGGCCGCGCAGGGACCTGGATCCAGTCCTCTTCGCCCGGCGCCGGCCTCCGCCGCGCCAATGCCGAGCATGCCGACTCCGAGCACGCCGGCGCCCCGGCCGCCTGTCCCCAGAGCGCCGGGACCGCCGGCGTCAGTAAACGTTCCGGGATCGGCGCAATCGCTCGGCGGCGGCAGCCCGCTGCGTCCGCCGGCCAAACCGAATCTTGCCGGCCAACCGGCGCTTCGTCCAGTTGTGCCTCCGCGCCCGGATCTAGTCGCGAAGCTCACGCGCCCGCCGGTTCCGGGCGCTCCGGCTCCGCGTCCCGGCATGCCTTCACGCCCGTCGAGTCCGGTGCCGGGCCGTCCGCTTTACACCGGTCCCGTTCGACCTGGACAACCGCTCATGCGAGGACCGGGAAGTCCTGCGCCCGGACCGGGAGGGCTGCGCCCGCGCCCCGGCGGCCGTCCGATGCATCCGACGTCGCCGTTGCGAGCCGAACCGGCGACGCTTCCCACCGATGTCGGCCGCCGTCATGCGACCAAGCCCGGAGCTCGTGACCGCCGGAGGGAGGCGGATCAGGAAGAGGGCAGGCTGCGGCCTGTCGCCCGCCGCGCGGAAGCCTTTGAGCCGCCGCCTGTCGATCGCGAAATTACCATCGCTGAAGGCATCACGGTAAAGGAGCTTTCCGAGAAACTAGGCGTCAAGGCCACGCTCGTGATCAAGCGTCTTCTCGACAAGAAGATTCTGGCCACGATCAACCAGACCCTCGACGTCAAGCTGGCGGAGGAACTGGCTCGGGATTTCGGCGCGTCGACCAACCAGCTCAGTTACGAGCAGGAAACCACGCACGAGATCGAGCAGACCGAGATGGAGCAGGACCGCGAACGCCGTCCTCCGGTCGTGACCATCATGGGTCACGTCGATCACGGCAAAACTTCGCTGCTGGACGCAATCCGGTCGGCCCACGTGGCCGAAGGCGAAGCCGGCGGAATCACGCAGCACATCGGCGCGTATCACGTGGAGAAGAACGGTAAGACCATCGTGTTTATCGACACGCCGGGTCACGAAGCATTCACGCGCATGCGCGCTCGTGGCGCGAAGGTTACCGATATCGTGGTGCTGGTGGTGGCAGCAGACGACGGCGTGATGCCGCAGACGCTCGAAGCCATCGACCACGCGCGCGCCGCGAAGGTTCCCATCATCGTAGCGATCAACAAGATCGACAAGGGCGACGCGCAGCCGGAGCGGATCAAACAGCAGCTCGCGGACCGCGGATTGCTCGCGGAAGATTGGGGCGGCGACACGGTCATGGTGCCCGTCTCGGCGAAGGCCAAAACCAATCTCGACCTGCTGCTGGAAATGATTTTGCTCGTTGCCGACATGCAGGATCTGAAGGCCAATCGGGCCCGGCCGGCCATGGGTACGGTGCTGGAAGCGAAGCTGGATCGCGGGCGCGGCCCGGTGGCGACCGTTCTGGTGCGCAATGGAACGCTGAAGGTTGGAGATTACTTCATCGTCGGGTCGGTGTTCGGGCGTGTCCGCGCGATGTTCGACGATTTCGGCCAGCAGACTCGCGAAGTCGGGCCGTCGTTACCGGCCGAGGTGATCGGACTAGACGCGCTGCCCGAAGTCGGCGACACGATGCAGGTGGTGACCGATACGGCGAAGGCCAAGCAGATCGTCATTTACCGCGAGTCCAAGGCCCGCGACGTGGCGATGGCCAAGACCAATCGCATTACGCTCGACCAGTTGCACGATCAGCTCAGGGAGGGCGAGACTAAGGAGCTGAATATCATACTGAAGACCGATGTCGGCGGCACGGCCGAAGTGTTGACGGACACGCTTCAGAAGCTTTCAAACGACAAGGTCAAGATCCGCGTACTGCACTCGGGCGTGGGCGCGATCACCGAGACCGACGTCTTGCTTGCGTCTGCTTCGAACGCGATTATCGTCGGGTTCAACGTCCGGCCGGAGCGCACGGCGCAGGCGACCGCGGATCAAGAGAAGGTCGATATCCGGCTGCACACGATCATTTACGAGCTGGCTGACGAGATCAAGCGCGCGATGACCGGACTTCTGGAGCCGGTGTTCAAGGAAGTCTACAAAGGCCGCGCGAAGGTGCGCGAAGCGTTCCGCATCAGCAAGGTGGGAACGGTGGCCGGCTGCATCGTGGAGGACGGTGTCCTCACGCGCAATAGCGAAGTTCGCCTGCTGCGCGACAACGTGGTGATGCATACCGGCAAGATCGAGTCTTTGAAGCGCTTTAAGAACGATGCGAGCGAAGTGAAAGCCGGCTTCGAGTGCGGCGTCGGCATCGCGAACTACAACGACATCAAGCCGGGCGATGTGATCGAAGCGTTCGTTACGGAGCGCGTGGCCAATGAGGCATTTGTTTAAGGCATCCTGAGCAAGTGCCGGCCATCGGCGTCATCACTTTCGAGCTGCGCATGGACGATGCGCTCTCGCTCAAGGACAAGCGTCACTACGTTAAAGGCCTCAAGGACCGGCTACGGGCGAAGTTTAATGTCGCCGTCGCCGAGATCGGCTACCAGGATGTTTGGCAGCACGGGCTGGTAGCTGCGGTTACGGTTTCCTCGGATCAAGCTCGCGCGCAGCAACTGCTGCAATTAGTGGAACGGGAGGCCGCCGGATTTCTCGGCCGAGTGCTTGTGGACGCCACTACGGAGTGGCTGGCGTAGAGCGTTTCGATCGAATACGCTTGTGTGCATGAGGCTAGGCGGGGGTTTAGTCGCGTTCTGTGTGCTGCTTGCGCCCGCTTACGCCGACATGCTGCCCGGAGCCGTCCGCAAACCCGGCGCCGGCCTTACTTCCGAATCCACCGCGGCAAGCTTTGGGGATTCATGGATGACAAAGGCGCGACGGTTATTGCCCCGCAATTCGAGGAAGAAGGCGACTTCTTTGCGGGTCGAGCGCGCGTTCGCAAAGGCGGCTACCGGGGGATATATCGACGAGCGCGGACAACTCGCGATTCCCTATCGCTTCTATCGGGCTGGCGTTTTCGTCGAAGGGCTCGCGCCGGTGCAACTGGGCAGGCGCGGCTGGGGAATTATCGATCCAAGCGGAAAATTTGTCGTTCAGCCCCGTTTCGGGGCAATCGCCGAATTCAGCGGCGGACTAGCGCGATTTGAAGACTGGGAGCGAATCGAATGCAATGAATTTGAGGGAACGAAGACCTACGCGAAGGCCGACGCTTCGGAATCCGAATTTTTCCTCGACGATGGTTCGAATAACGATCTTATTGCCTGCCGAGGCGGGAAGTTCGGCTATCTAGACCACAACGGCAAGATCGCAATCCCTGCGCAGTTCGAGATCGCCTTCGATTTCTCAGATGATCGCGCCGTAATTCGCAAGCTCAAGAATGGGTACCTGGCGTATGGCGTCATTGACGGTGTGATCGACAAGGACGGAACCTTCGTCATCCCGCCGGACTTCCTGCTTATTAAGTCTTTCTCCGAAGGTCTGGCGCCAGCCTGCCTAATCAATGAGGGATTCATCGACCGTTCGGGCAAATTCGTCATTCCTCCCCGCTTTGAGAGCGTTCAGCCGTTCTCGGAAGGTCTGGCCTTGGTGTGGACCCCGAATGGTCCGCCGCCCTTTTACATCGATCACTCAGGGAAGACAATCCTCAAACTCGCGTGGACAGCGTGGCCGTTTTCCGGCGGACTCACGGTTATGTCCATCGACGATCGCTTCGCCTACGTCGATCGCTCCGGCAGCATCGTCGGAACGTACGAATCGTTCCGAAAGTAGGGCGATTACTCCTGACGCCGGGTGTTCAGAGGATCGATCGAGCTAGCGGGCAGCGCTACAACGAGAAGTACTGCGAGCATCGCCGCGCAGTTGCTGGCGCGGCCGGCTGCACTACGCGACGACGGAGTGGCTGGGTAAGCATACAATTGTGAGCATGATAACGAGCGCAAGGCTGCTCCTGGCAGCGTGCTGCGGTGCATTCTCAGCGACGGCCCATGCCGAGACGATGGTCGAGTATAGTTCGGAGGCCCGCTTCCAGCTCGATCTGGCAGTTCCGCCGGCTGCGCTGGCGTCCCACTTGCCGCCGGGCTTCACCCCCAACGTCGCGACGCAAGGAGCCGCGAAGGACTGCAATTTGCGGCTCGTGTTTATCGATCGAGTGGCGATCAACGGTCCGGACGGCAAACCTGTCGGGCAGGGCTCGAACCGGCTGGCGTATCTCGTGGCTCCGGTCAAGGACCCGAGCGGAGCCAACGCGCAGCTCGTGATCGGAGGAATCACGGAAGATCCTGGGGACGCTCCCGGACCGTTCGGCGTCTATCTGCTTGGCACGACGCACAACATGCAGCGGACGCTAACCAACACAAGCGAATCGCAGGATTGGGTATTCGCTGCGGCAACAGGCGAGCACCTCGAGCTGCACATCAAGTTCATGCGCGGCGTGGGAAATAAGACGAACCCGGCCGATACCAAGTTCTATTCCGCCAAGATGCCGAGCTTCTTCCAGATCTCGCGCCAGGAACAGGTCTTGGATATTCTTCGCAACGTGACGACCACACCGCCGGATCGCGTTCAAAGCTTTTCCCTGAAGGCCTCGGGCGGAAGTTACAGCAAGCTCTTTGAGGGCACTCCGAAGGTTCTGAGCTGGGACAACATCGTCTGGATCAATCGGTCCGTGATGCTTCCTTAGCGCGTCTCTGCGGCGGCAGGAGCTATCCTGTCAGTTTATGCGCCTCGTCACCTTTCAGCCGCCCGGGGGAAGCTCGCAGGCAGGGATTCTGTCCAGCCGGGAAATCTTGCCGGTCGGCATGGACATGGTCGCGGTATGCGCGGCAGGGCACGCGGAGCCAAACGGCGACCCCTCATTCGGCCTTGCGTCGGTCAAGCTGCTCGCGCCCATTCCCCGTCCGCCGAAGTTCATTTGTGTCGGCTTGAACTATCGCGACCACGCAGCGGAAGCGAGGATGGAGGTCCCTTCTGTCCCGACCATTTTCAACAAGTTTCCCAACGTTGTGATCGGGCCGGGACAACCGATTGTGCTGCCGCGCGTATCTTCGAAGCCCGACTATGAAGCGGAGTTCGCTTTTGTCATCGGGCGTGGAGGCCGGTATATTTCCGCTGCTCGCGCCATGGAGCACGTATTCGGCTACACCATCGTCAACGACGTAAGCGCGCGAGATTTTCAAAATGCGACCTCACAGTGGCTGATGGGCAAGACCTTCGATACCTTCGCTCCGATGGGGCCATGCATCGTGACCAAGGATGAAATCGCCGATCCGCACGCGCTGGACATTTCGTTGGAGATGGGTGGAGAGGTTCTTCAGAAATCGAACACCCGCGAGCTAATTTTTAAGATCCCGGAGCTCATCGAGTACATCTCGCAGGTGGTGACGCTCGAGCCGGGCGACGTGGTGGCAACCGGCACACCGGCGGGCGTCGGATTTTCGAAGAGGCCGCCTCGCTGGCTGAAGCCGGGCGACGAGACAATCGTGCGGATGCAGGGAATCGGTGAACTGCGCAACCCGGTCGTTGCCGAGCAGTAAGCACGCCGCGCGATAATCGGAAATATGTTCCCCGGTTTCCCTCCCGAGGCTTTGAAGTTCCTGCGCGGACTGGAGCGCAACAACAAGCGCGAATGGTTTCAGCCGCGCAAGGAGACCTTCGAAACCAAAGTAAAGGCGCCGATGGTGGGACTGGTGGAGGCCATCAACGCCGCGCTGCCCGAGTTCGCGCCGGAGCACATCAACGACCCGAAACACGCGGTCTATCGGATCTATCGCGACACGCGCTTCAGTCCGGACAAAACTCCGTATAAGACGCACATCGCCGCGATCTTCCCAAGAAGAGGGATGGGCAAGCACAGCTCGGCCGGATTCTACGTGCATCTTTCGACGAAGTCGTTCGGTATCGCCGCGGGTGCGTACATGCCCGGGCCGGAAGAGCTCCTCGCGATGCGGGGCTGGATCGCGGACAATCATGAAAGTTTAAGGAAGGCCGCGCACGGTCCGGAGAAGCTGATGGGAAAGTTGCACGGCGACTCATTGACTCGCGCGCCCAAGGGTTTTCATCCGGAGCACCCCGCGGCGGATCTGATTCGAATGAAGTCGTGGCTTTATTGGGTGGAGCTTGACGCGAAATTGGCCGAATCATCGAAACTGCTCGGCGAAGTGATCAAGCGATTCCGCGTGGCGGCCCCGGTAGTCGAGATGTTGAATGCCGGGCTGACCAGGAAGCGCTCCGCAAGTACATGATGACGCGTAGAACGTTTGCTGCCATCCTGCCGTCCGCGCTAAAGGCGCTGGCCGATCCCGCTGAAAGCGAAGCCTCGCGCTATGCGCCTTTGGAAGGCTATCGCGTTCACTATGAAAGCTACGGATCGGGCGCGGAGGCCGTGGTCTTCATCCACGGCTGGACCTGCGATTTGACCTTCTGGCGGGAGCAAGCGCCGATCTACGAGACTCACCGCTCCCTGCTGATCGATTTGCCGGGACATGGCCTGAGCGATAAGCCGATGGTTCCCTATCCCATGGAGTTTTTCGCGCGAGGCATAGAGGCTGCCGTGCTCGACGCGGGGGTGGAACGCGCGGTTCTGGTCGGGCATAGCTTGGGTGGGCCGATCGCATATACGTTCATTCGCATGTTTCCGGAACAGGTGAAGGCGCTGGTGCTGGTGGATGCTACTGTCAGCGCGACGCCGAACAGCACAGGGTTTCGATCCGCGCAGCAGGCGCAATATCAACATCGCGCGCAAAGCTTGATCGGACCAGCCGGCGAAAAATATTTCCTGGCGCAGATTGAATCGATGTTCTCCTCGAAACTCTCGCCCTCCCTGCGCGCTCAGGTCCGCGCCAAGATGCTGGCTACGCCGGAGTGGGTGCGCGTCGCGGCCGTGACCAGCCAATCGGAGCTCGATCCGCCTCCTCCCGGAGAGTCGTTCAATTTTCCAGCCCTGGCGATACAGGCCGCGAAGAAGGGAACCGAAGAGCGCGCGGCGGCAATGCGCTCCATCTTTCCGAAGCTCCGTCTGGAGAAATGGGAGAACAGCGGGCATTTCCTAATGATGGAAGACCCGGCCCGATTCAACCGGTCGCTCGAAAAATTTCTTTCCGCGTTGTAGACGAGCTATTTCGTCTTGCGAACGGCTACCAGCAGATTCGCCTGTCCGCGGCGGCGATAGCCGAGCGCGAAGTCCAGAGGTTGCACGCCGGCGCCTGCATATGCGGATTTAAGATCGTCCTGACTCCAGTCTTTAAAGAGCTTGATCGG
>JASHRP010000779.1 GCA_030037375.1 Bryobacteraceae bacterium
GTTAATATCGTTCAGCTCCGCGCGTGAAAACGTGCTTACAAGCTTGATGGAATCTTCCCGCCTGTCAAGAGCTTCGAACGTGGCAGCCTCCATGAACCGGATGTCCGCATCGCCAGCAGGCGCATATCCGAGCGCTTGGCCGATCTCAAATTCCGCTTGCGCGGCATCGCCCAGGCGCGCAAAAATGAACGCGAGATGCGCGCGGGTTTTGGCTTCGCGCGGGTTCAGCCTGAGCTCGGCTTGGGCCAGAGCTTCCGCGCGGCGAAACTCCTCGTGTGACTTGGCGGTAAGTTTCATCAAGCGGAAGACGGTGCCGAGGTTCATCCGCCACAAGCTCTGTTCCGGCCCTAACTTCAGCGCTTTTAGAATGGTGTCTGCCGCCTCCGGATACTTGTGCTCCTCTATCAAGGTGACTCCCAAGTCAACCAGATAAGTCGGCGTTTCGCTCGGGTCGATGGCCCTGCGGAATTCCTGTTCAGCTTCCTGGAGCCGGCCCAAGCTGTAGTAGTCCGACCCCAGCGCATGGTGCGCGGCCGGCTCGGTTGGTTGGATGTCCACTGCCTTTTGAAAGTAGGGCAGCGCTTCTTGATAGTTTGCGGTCTGGTAGTAAGATGTGCCGAGCTGCTGGTAATTGCGGTAGTTCGAGGGATCAACTTCAATTGCTTTCCGATAGGCTGAGAGCGCCTCGTCCCGGCGGTTTTCTTGTTCGTAGGCCTGTCCGAGGACGCGGTATGCTTCGCCATCCTGTGGCGAGAGTTGAACGGTTCTTAGGCAATCCGAGATCGCGGAATCGTAAAGACCTTCCCGGTATCTCAAAATCCCGCCGGCGCGATGCAATTGTGCGAAGTCCGGGTCGCGAATCTCAGCCTGACGCAGGGATTCTTCCGCCCGATCCTTCCAGGCTCCATCCTTAGTGAGAAAGAACTTCCATTGTTGCGCTTCGGCGAGCGCGGCATAGGGCAGTGGCGAGTCAGGATCCTCACCAACAGCACGGTTGAGCGAAGAAACCGCCGAATCGATGGTTGAGTTTCTCCGCAAGTCCTGGGTACCTTCCGAATAGTCCATTGCCGCGGAGGCGTTCACCGGGGCGACATCCAGAGGGGGGAGCCGGAGGGCGGCGGTCATCATTCCCGCCAGCGCCGCCGGAACATAACGCTCCTGTCCAGGAAGGTAGACGGCGGTCCAATCTTTGATCTGGCCCCTCGTTCGTTCGTCGGAGAGAGTGGCGTGAAGAAGCAGCTTGCCATTGGCTCGCCTTAGGTAGGTCTTCAATAAGTGCGTTGCGCGGCTTGACTCGGCGTGGCCCTTCGTGACTGGGACCACGGTAAGCCTTGCCACGTTCCCGCCCTTTATACGGCCGAGCTGACTCAATGTCTCCCTGTAAACGTTTCCGGCGACGGTGTCCGTTTCCGGTGGTGACTCAATGGGAGTTACCGCTATGATCCATGCGTCCTTCGGCACCGTCGCGCGCTTGTAGCTCGCGAAGGCTGCGAGAACCGCCAAAGCTGCCGCAGCAACTATCAGAATCCACGGCAGCGGGCGAGCGGGCGCAAGCGCATGCTCGACTTCGGTAGCATCGCGGAATCTTCGTTCGGGATCGGGAGCTAGGCAGCGTGCCACGACCCGTCCCACATTCACCCGATTCCAGGTCAGCGGCATCGATGGCGGTTTGGATCGCTCTTGGATCGTCAAATGCGGGGCGAACGGCCGTCGTCCGGAAGCAATCTCAAACAAGACCACGCCGAGGGCATAGACATCGGAGGCCGGGGACGGTTTGGCGCCGCTCCATAGCTCAGGAGCCAGGAAGTCTGGCGCTCCTCCTGCTTCCTCCGATCGACCGGTTGCCAGTCCCTCTCCCGGCATCGGTTTTCGATCGTCTGGTTGGCGCGCCACCCGGCGCGCCAGACCGAAATCGGTGATAGCCGCACGAACAGCACCGTTCGCCGCGTTTGTAGTGAGAATAATGTTGTTGCTTTTGAGATCGCCGTGAACAACACCAAGGCGATGCGCTTCGGCGAGGCCAGCGCAGACCTGGCGCGCAATCTCACGAGCCTCGCCTTGCGCGAGGGGGCCGCGGCGCAGCCGATCGGAAAGCGTCTCACCCTCGATAAACTCCATCGTGAAGAAATCGACTTCGCCGGACTCCGTGGGCGCCGTGTAGATATCAAAAACCTTACAGACGTTGGGGTGTCCAATCTCGCGGGCGTGGTTTACTTCCGGAGGCAGCCGGTTACCGAAGCCGGCGCGGGCATACTTGACCGCGACCCGCCGGTCGAGCTTGTTGTCCCAGGCTTCGCACACGATGCCCATTCCACCATGGCCCACTTCACGTACGATCCGGAACCGGTCTAGCACCAAATCTCTGGCGTGGAATGGCCGATCCGAACTGGCTGGACCGAAGATGGGATCGAGCAAGAACCGGTTCATGGTTTCTTCCCAGTGGACATAGTTGCGTACCTGCGCGATTAGCTCGGAATCGCCCGCACAAGCGGTCGATATGTACGCTTCGCGCTCCCCCGGGGGGCGGTTCAGGGCGTTATCGACCAGACCCATGATTCGCTCATCCTCGTGAGCCTCGTTGAGCATTCTTGGATTCCGTTTGTCGCGATCAGCAGCGCCCGGGCAAAAACAGATACACGCGCTCACTGCTATAGCGCATAAATCCCACGAATCCCGCCACCGAGCGACAGTTGTTGATTGCGAAGTAAGCTTGCGTGACGGCCCGTTTGCCGCCTTCTCGCTTACGACAGGTTAAGGCGCCGCGTTTTGCTGAGCGCTGCCGGAGCCCAAGCGTACAAACAACCAGCGGCGCGCATCGCGCCACATTCGCTGCATGGTGCGCAATGGAAGGTCCATTTCCTCGGCGGTTTCGTCATCGGAGAGCCGCAAGAAGACCTTCATCTCGACCAGCGTGCACCAATCTGGATTGACCCCCGCGAGCTCTTCTAAATGCCGGTCTAAATCGATAGCCAGATCCAGGTCCCGCCCGGACTCGGGCAGCAATTCTTCAATTTCTTGGATGGGAACGAAGTTCGCTCCATGCCGCCTGCGGGAATAGTCGATCAGATAGCGACGCATCGCTCTGGCGACGAGAGCGAAGAAATGCTTCCGATCCCGCATCTCCAGGTGCTTGGCGGCAACCATCCGGCAATACACCTCGTTCACCAAGTCGTGCGATTGGAGTGTGTGCCCTTTGCGTTCGCCACGCATGAAATAGCGGGCGAGATCCAGCAGCCTACGCATGACCAGGTCGAAGAGCTCATTTTCCGCCTCCTTGCTCCCGGCCCGCCATTGCTGGAGGCGTATCGTAATGTCGCCCAGCTGATCTGTCATGCGGCAGTCCTGAATTGTGCGTATTGTACCACACAGTTGCTACCCCGAAATGACTGTACTGGTCGACCCGAATAAAGGCCAAGCAGCGGTTGCGCGTTTACGGAAAAGGGTTGGCGGAAAAATGGCGCATTCTGCGCTGTTGGGGTGAGGCCTAACGGCCGGCAGAAGAATTCAAATTGGAAGGAGTAGATATGAAGAAATTGATCATCGCAATGGGTCTGCTTGCATCGGGCGCATGCCCCTGCATCTTCGCTCAAGAAACCGTTTCCATGAAGGCCCGTGTTCCGTTCGCGTTCCGCATGGGAGACGAGACTCTCCCGTCGGGCACCTACCTGATCCAGGCATCTGGTAGCCTCATCACGTTGAGAACCGAAGCGGGGAAGGCGGTGGCCGTGTCCTTCCTTAGCATTCCGGAATCGCGTAACAAGCCGGAGTCCAATGGGAAGCTGCTCTTTAACCGCTACGGCAATGAATGCTTCCTCGAGAGCGTGTGGGGACCGGACTCTTTATCGGGACGGTCGCTCCCCAAAACTCAGAGGGAGAAGGAGTTGGCTAGCCGAGCCGCCGGAACTGTACAAGTCGCAACTGTCGGGGCCAAGTAGCCTAAACATCGGCAAGGCGGAACTCGGACGGCCGTATGACGTTCATCGCTGCCCTTCTGCTTTCGAGCGTTGCCCGAGCTACACCAGAATCGGTACCGATAAACGATAGGTCCCTATCGGAGC
>JASHRP010000780.1 GCA_030037375.1 Bryobacteraceae bacterium
GAAGATGGTGCGCGACTCATACAGGATGAGGATCAATCCCGGATTCTGCACGATTTTCCACGGCGAAGTGACGGCTTCTTTCTCGGGAATGCCGGAAGGCAGGCAGAAATTATTGGGATCGTCCTTGCCTTGATTGTCGCGGCGCTTGTCGTACTCGGCTTTGGCCCACGGCAGGAAGGGGACCTCGTCCTGCTTCAGATCCGCGGCGATGTTGATCAGGTATTTCAAACCTGGCACGAGCCAAATGCCTTGGATGTCCGGCTCGCCATCCGCAAGTTTTGGAGGCACAGCTCCGTTCAGGACGGGCTTGCCGGCTTTGTCCCGAGGGATTCCGGCGGTGGGATAGTTGAGCCACTGGGCATTCGCGACGAGGGCTGCGGAGGCGGCGATAAGGGCAATGGGCAGGAGTTTGTTTCGCAGAAACATCGACTAACAATTCTATTCCTGTTTGGCGCTGGCGGGAGTCAAGGGCGCGGCGGAGTTAGAGGAAGATGCTGGAGGTCGATGATCTGGAGCGAATGGGAGGCGGCGTTGGTGACGAACAAAGTATTGCCGTCGGCGGAAATATCCATCTCACGAGGGAACGCGCCCGTGGGAATCGTGCCGAGCAGCGCGTCTTCGCCGGATTCGATCTTCGACGCATCGAGGATGCTGAGCGTCTCGGTTCCGCTACTGCGGGCGAAGCGATTGGAGTTCCCGGCGAGGATCTTGCGTCCGTTGTCGATCACCGCGATGGGAACCGGCGCGGGGCCGACGGTGGTTATGCGTAGTAGCGCGTGATCGGGATCGGTGCGGAGTTTTTCGGCGTCGAACGTGAGTACCAGGTTATCAATGCGCGAGGTGACGTAGAGACGGTCGCCTTTGGGCGAAACCGCTGCGCGAACCGTATCGCAGCCGGCGGGAACTTCGGAGACGACGGATTGTGCGGGGTTAGTGCGGGCGCGTTCGACGTCGACGACGAGGACAGCCCCAGCCGGCACGCCACTGTTTGGGCCGCAAGCGCCCGGCCAGTTCCAAGCTTGCAATGACCGTTCGCTCGTGGAATAGAGCCACTTCTCGTCCGGTGAAAACGTCAGCGCGATGGGCGCCTCTCCCGTGGGAATTTTTCCGATGATCGCGCGTGATGTGTAACCGTCACGGCGGGCCTTCTCAAGATCGATAACGGTAATTGACTCGGCTCCTTCTTCAGAAACGAAGACCCGCTTGTCATCGGAGGTGACATTCACATATACACTCCCACCCGGCCCGCCTGTGGTTGAGATGAATCCCGCAACGGCGTTATTGGCGCCTGAGATTAACGACTGCACATCCAGAAATACGGCGCCGTAGTTCGCGGCTCCGATCAACAGTTCTTGGTCGTGCGTCAGCGCGAGGCCAGCTACACTGACCGGGGCCGGGAGGGCCTCTGAGTTGTATTCCTGCCGAGGGATTGGCACTGTTCGCTCGACGGCGATGGTTCCACCAGACCGCTTGAGCACAGCGATGCCGTTGCCGAGCGACGCGAAGATCCAGCAGCCGTCGCGCGTAACGACGGCGCGAAACGGGTTCGAGGGCAGATCGATGTTGACTGAGGGCGATGGCGCGGCGGCGTTGCAGGAAGACGGTTGCCCGTGGACGGTCGCGGTGATCGCAAAGAGGAGCGCGCTCCACTCCTTCATAAATCCGGAAACTATTTCGCGGCAGCGGCGGCCTTGGCTTCGTCCGCGCGAGCCCCGCTCAGAATATCGCGCAGCCCGATGTTGCCTTCGTGGCAGGCGTACTCGTAGATGGTGAAGCTGGGGTCGCGGCGCAGGGGAAACGCGATCTTCCAAGGCTTGGTCCAGGTCTTCGGGTCGTCGATGACGGCTTCGTAGTTGATCACGTCTTTGGAGACACGGGTGAAGCGCTCGGTCAGTCTCAGCTCGTTGCTGTGCGGCGTGCCTCCGCCGTTCAACCCGATTCCGTTAGTATCTCCGATAAGATTCGTGGTCTCGACCACCAGGGTGTTGCCCTCCCAGTGGCCGCGCGGATCGCCCATGTAAGAGCGAACGCCGGAATCCACATGCGGGCGGCCGTCGAGCGGGATGATGCGGGTCTCATGGATCATCTCATAGCGAATAATCACCATCCCCGGCGCTTGCAAGATTTCGTTGCCGTTGTTGTAAATCACGGGAAGGATCGAACCCATGACGCCGCGCGAAATGCAGCGGTCATAGAAGCTCTGGTCTTCCCAGGTGTCGTTATTGTGGCCGCGGCGGGCGGCGGCGCGCTCGGCGTTGAGCTTGATGGCGTCCGCGGTCATCGGCGGCATGCGGCCGTCGGGAGGATCGACAATGAGCGAGGCTTGATAGCTCGGCTTGCCGTGCTCCAGCCAATATGCCGGCGCATTGATTCCGGGCCGCGCGTTGGGATTCGCGAACTCCTCGTTATCGCGCTCCTCTGTTTGCTGGGCGCGCTGCACTTGCTGCTGATATTCCTGCTCCGTGAGGACCGATCGAGTGCCCAGGTTCACGGCGCGCTGCAGCGGGATATTGATCGAATCCGTGGCCGGCCAGAGACCTTGCAGGTCGGGATCTCCCCACGGTGTTTTGGGCTGGACCCATGGCGCCGCGGCTGAAGCCTTCGCCGCGGGAGCTTTTGCCGCGGATGGAGCCGTTTGGGCCGATACCGCTGCGCTCGATGAAATGGCTAGCACCAAAGCAAATCGCCAGGTGAATTGGAGCCTCATAATGCATAGATCCTATCGTCAATTGTTTTCGCGGTCAACGCCTGCTGGTTCTAAACCGTTATAATCGCGGGCAATCATGCGCAAGATCCATTTGTGGGTCGGATTGCTGACGGTGCTGGCCTTCATCGGGACTGGTCAGTACATGGCACACCATCAGCCGCCGGTGGTCGAGCTCAGCAATGATATGCGGCTCATGCTGCGCTCGCGCCATATCTACATTTTGGGGAGCGGACTGGTCAATCTGATGCTCGGATTGTATCTGGTAAGAGAGCCGGGCTGGCGCGGGATGGTTCAGTCGATCGGGTCCGGGCTGGTGGCCGTCGCGCCCGTGCTGCTGGTTTTGGCGTTCGCCACGGAACCGGAGCAGGGCTTTAGGGCAAACCTGCCCCGCAGCGCGTTCGGCATGTTCGCGCTGTTCGGAGGGTGCATGCTGCACTTGGCGACGCAGCTTGCACGTTCCGGGCGTGAGATGCGTCTATAAGATGGCATGAAGGCCGTGGCCATTCTCGTCATGTTCGGCGCGGCGGCCGCTTACGGGCAGGAGAGTGCGAAGCTCAGCTTCGAAGTTGCGTCGATACGAAAGCATGAGGGACCGCTCAACGCCATCGACCAATATTCCGTATCCGGTCCAAGACTGACTCTGGGCGGGTTCAACCTTCCGTTTCTTCTCATGGAGGCGTTCGACCTGCGGAACTTTCAGTTATCGTTCGCCGCACAGAGCGCCACACTCGACGACTACTGGGACATCACCGCTACGGCCGCGGGAACGGGAACTCCGACTCGGGACGAGTTTCGCCAGATGCTCCAGTCGCTGCTGGCGGCGCGATTCAAGCTCCAGGTACATCGCGAAATGCGGGAGACGGCGGTGTACGCATTGGTAGTGGATAAGGGCGGATCGAAGTTGAAGGCCGGAAGCGGCGACGCTCCGTGCGCGGCCCGGATGGGACCGGTGCAACCGCAGGACCGAAATTACCGGTATCAATATATAAACTGCACGCTGGCGCCGTTAGTGAACACGCTGCAAGCCGACCGGCCGATTTTGGACCGGACAGGGCTCACTGGGCGGTACGATGTCACGATTTCCGCAACGCCGGATTTCAAGATGCGCGACTCTTCCGATCCCGGAGACATAAGCTTGCGTGACGCGATTCGGCAGCTCGGGCTGCGGCTTGACGCGCGGAGGGAAGCGATCGACGTACTCGTCGTCGATCACGCGGAGAAGCCGGCGGATAATTGACGGGTCCGCGGCTACGGCCGCTTGTCCCGCTCACCGCTATTTTTAGCCCATTCATTTGGCCAGAAGATCCGCCAGCAAGAATATTCTCAGCAAGGAAACCGAGTTCACCGGATACTGAGAAGATGAAGAATCTCCAAGCGGCGATCCGCGTTCTGGCGCTGCTGGCGCCGGCCGTTGCCGGATTCGGGCAAGCCGCGTCAGGAATTATCAGCGGGACGGTGGTCGATCCGTCCGGCTTGGCGATCCCGGCAGCTTCGGTGGAGATTCGGAATCCGGTCTCGCACTACGACCGCACGGTCAAGACCGACGCGAACGGCAAATTCCAATTCGAGAACATTCCGTTCAACAACTATCACACGACCGTCACCGCGCAAGGGTTCCAGCAGGCGGAGCAGGACATCGATGTGCGCTCCGCGATTCCGCTCGACGTGAAATTCGATTTGAAGCTCGGCACTTCCACGACCACCGTCGAGGTGGTGGGCGCGCAGGATTTAGTGGAGACCGACCCAACCACGCACACCGACGTCGATCGCGAACTCTTCGATAAGCTGCCGCTCGAAAGCGCGTCGTCGGGGCTGAGCTCGCTGGTGACGCTGGCCACGCCGGGCATCACCGCGGATTCAAACGGGTTGTTCCACGGCTTGGGGGATCACGCGGAAAACTCCTTCTCGGTCGACGGGCAGCCCATCACGGATCAGCAGAGCAAGGTCTTCTCCAATCAGATTCCGGTGAACTCGGTGCAGTCGACGGAGGTAATCGAAGGCGCACCGCCGGCGGAGTACGGCGATAAGACCAGCGTGGTCATCGTGGTTACCACGCGTTCCGGGCTGGGCCAGACGATGCCGCACGGCGACGTCGGGGCTTCCTACGGAACTTTTGGATCGGGCACGGGAAGCTTCGATCTTTCCTACGGCGGGATGAAGTGGGGCAACTTTATTTCGGTCGACGGGCTGGATACCGGGCGTTTTCTGGATGGGCCTGAGTTCCAGGTGTTTCACGACCACGGCAACGAAGGGAACGGCTTCGACCGCCTGGATTACAAGCCAAGCAGCGTGGACACGATCAACGTCGATCTGGGCTTCACGCGTTCGTGGTTCCAGACGCCGAATTCCTACGATTCGCAGTACGCGACCGCGTGGAACGGCCTGGTGGTGAACAACGGAGGACTCGGTCCCAATGGCGTCCCGGTGGGGCCGACCGACCAGCGCTCCCAAATCCGCACGTTCAATATCGCGCCGACGTGGACCCGTCTGCTCAGCTCAAGTACGGTTCTCACGTTTGGAGGGTTCGCCAGGCAGGATCAGTACAACTACTATCCGAGCAACGACCCCTTTGCCGATTTTGTTCCCGATCTGCAAACCAGCTCAATCGGCCAGAACCGGCGGTTGACGAACCTGGGCAGTAAGGCGACGGTCTCCTATGTTAAGGGTCCTCACAACATCAAGGCCGGCGTGCAGTACGAAGATACGATTCTGACGGAGAAAGACACATTCGGAATCGTAGATCCGATGTTCAATTCGGTTTGCCTTAACGCGCAGGGAAGTCCGTTTGCCGGTGCGGGAATCACGAACCCGAATCAGTGCACGGGGAATCTGCAACCGAATCCCGCATTCGATCCGCTGCTCGGCTGTTACGATTTGACCCGAACCGCTCCGTTGCCTGCCTCGGACGGTTGCTCCACGCCGGTGTCCGCGCCATACACATTCAACGGGCACGCCGACATTCGCGAGGTCGCGCTGTTCCTGCAGGACAGCATCACGTGGAAGAACTGGAATTTCAACGTGGGCATTCGGGGCGATATTTACCACGGGATCACTCAACTCAGCGAGGCGGAACCCCGGCTCGGCGGTGCTTACAACATCAAGAAGACGGGAACGGTGTTGCGCGTATCTTACGCGCGGGTGATGGAGACGCCGTTCAATGAAAACCTGGTGCTGGCTAGCCTGGGGTGCAACGACGAAGTCATCAACCACCTGATGGCCGCGGCCCAGGGGTATCCGTGTCTCACATCGCCGCTCCAGCCAGGCACACGCAATGAGTATCACGCCGGGCTGGAGCAGGCCTTCGGAAAGTACCTGGTGATCGACGGTGAATACATCTGGAAATATACGGATCGCGCGTTCGACTTCAGCGTGCTCGGGAACACGCCGATCACGTATCCGATCGAGTGGGCGAGATCGAAGATTCCCGGCGTGGCGGTGCGCGCCTCGCTGCCGAATTTTCACGGGCTGACCGCGTTCGTGGTGATGTCGCATGTGGAGGCCCGCTTCTTCGGCCCGCAGGTAAGCGGCATCGGTACGACGCCGACCTCATTCGGCGCGGGCGGAGTGTTCCGTATCGACCACGATGAGAACTTCAACCAGACCACGCACCTGCAATATCAGCCGTTCAAGAACGGCCCATGGCTGAGTTTCAACTGGCGCTATGACAGCGGCATGGTCGCCGGCCCGGTCCCGTGCGCCGGCGGAAACTGCGCCAATGGGCCGAACGGCACCGGGAGCATCGTGGATGTATCCAACCTGACGCCGGACCAGCAGTTCGAAGCGGGTTTATTCTGCGGAAGCGTGCACGCGACTCCGACCACGCCGATCAGCGCTAACGGCCTCTGTCCCGCTTCGCAGTACGGTTCAACGCTGCTCTCGATTCCGGCCGCGGGCACCGAAAACGACGATCACAATCCGCCGCGGATTGCGCCGCGCAATTTGTTCGATTTAAGCGTCGGCCACGACAATATCTTGCATGGCGACCGCTACAAGTGGAGCGCGCGCATCGCGGTGGTGAATCTGACGGATCGCGTTGCTCTGTACAACTTCCTTTCGACATTTAGCGGCACGCATTATGTAACGCCGCGCACAATCACCGGCACCGTCGGGTTCCACTTCTAGTCCGGCGGGCGCTCGCTTGACTATCAAGCTGGCCTCACGTAGCATCGATACCGGACTATGCGGAAATTTGTTCTTTACCCGATACTTGCGGGGACTCTGTGGCTTGCCGGATTGCCTGCGGCGGCGCAGACCGCGGCTTATCGAGCGCCGCGTTCCTTCGACGGCCACGCCGATTTGAGCGGCATCTATCAAGCCATGAATACGGCCAACTGGGATTTGGAGGATCACTCGCCTCAGGCCAGTACGATGTGGCAAACGGGGGCCATCAATTCCGAACCGGCAGGGCAAAGCGTAGTCGAGGGCGGGACGATTCCTTATAAACCCGAAGCGCTTGAAAAGAAGAAAACGAATTTCGCCAATCGCCGCACCGACGATCCCGAAGCCAAGTGCTATATGCCCGGCATTCCGCGCGCCAACTATATGCAATTTCCCTTTCAGATCGTGCAGACGCCGCGCGGTATCATGTTCGTTTATGAGTTCGCGAGCGCGAACCGGCTGGTGAACATGGGCAAGCCCGAAGAAGCCGGTTCGGACACGTGGATGGGCACGAACAATGGGCACTGGGAAGGCGACACGCTGGTTGTCGACGTGACGGGTTTGAATGGCTTGGCGTGGTTCGATCGCGCGGGCGATTTCGCGAGCAAGAATTTGCACGTGGTGGAGCGGTACACGCGCACCGATCCGTATCATCTCAACTACGAAGCCACGATTGAGGACCCGACGGTCTTCACGCGGACTTGGAAGATCAGCATGCCGTTATACCGCAAGGTGGAGAAGAACGCCCAGTTGCTGGAGTTCAAATGCGTTGAGTTCGCCGAAGAATTGCTCTACGGCCAATACAAGAAACAGCCGACAACAAAGTAACAAGGAAATGTTATGAGGATCCGGCTTCTGTTGCTCGCCGCGTTGATCCCGGTGGTTTCGGGGCAGAATTGGACTCCGCCCAAGACCGCTTGGGGAGATCCCGATTTGCAAGGAATGTGGCCGGGCAACATGGGTGTGCCGATGCAGAGGCCGGAGAATCTGGGAACCAGAACGACTCTGACCGACGCCGAATTCGCGCAGCGCGAAGCGCAAGCCAAGAGGCAGGCGCAGGCGGATGCCGAATCGACCGCGGCGAGCGATAGCACGCCGGGAATCGGCCCGCCGTCGTATTGGGTGGAGCGGGGCACGCCCACGCGCCAGACCTCTTTAATTGTCGATCCGCCCAACGGCCGTTTGCCTCCGTTGACGGCGGAGGAACAGAAGTTACGGAAAGAGGCTCGCGGCGGCAAAGGATTTCCGGGAGAATGGCGCGGCGAAGCCAGCTCTCCCGCCGATCTCAACATTTATTACCGCTGCATCACGCGAGGCGTTTTGGGGTCGATTATTCCGGTGGTTTATAACAACGGCAACGAGATCCTGCAAGCGCCAGGGATGGTGATTATTCGTAATGAGATGATTCACGAGACGCGAGTGATCCCGCTCGACGGCCGGCCGCATGTCGATTCCAGCATCCGCGAGTACATGGGCGATTCGCGCGGGCACTGGGAAGGCAACACGCTGGTGATCGAGACGACGAATTTCACGGATCAGGACGCGATTGGGTCGAATGGCGCGGGTTATCCCGGAGATCCGGGGCATCACAGCGCCGATATGCGATTGATCGAACGGCTGACGCGAGTGAATGCGAACACGATTCATTACGAGGCGACGATCGACGATCCCAAGACGTGGACCAAGCCGTGGACGATCTTGATTGAGTTGAAGCGCGACGAGCATTACCAGCTCCTCGAATACGCATGCCATGAAGGCAATATCGCGATGGGCGATATTTTGAGCGGAGCCCGCGCGGATGAGCAAAAAGCGCAGCAGAAAAACTCGAAGTAGATGTAGAATTTGGAACAGGAAGGTTGAGCGAATGCGAACAAGATTAGCAATTGCAGTTGCCGGCGTGAGTCTATTTCTGGCGGTTGCTCCCGCTTGGGCGCATCACGCGTTTCAGGCGGAGTTCGATCAAACCAAACCGGTGAAATTGACCGGCAAGGTTACGGATATGGAATGGATCAATCCGCACTCCTGGATTCACATCGACGTGACGAATCCGGATGGCACGGTGACCAACTGGATGGTGGAGTGCGGCAGCCCGAACATCATGCTGCGCAGGGGCTTCACCAAAAGGTCGCTGGAAGTGGGAACAGTGCTGACCATTCAGGGATACCAGGCCAAGAACGGTGAGAATCGGGCCAACGGCAGCAGCGTGACGTTCCAGGACGGCAAGAGACTGTTCGTGGGCGGCTCGAACCCGGATATTCCGCAAGACCAGCGCTAAGGCGCGCCGGAGATTCGACATGCGCATTTGCGCAATGGTCTTCGCCGCGGCAGTCGTGGGTTTCGGCCAACCGGCTGCGCCCGCCTTTGAAGCCGCCAGCGTGCGCGTGATTCAAGCGGGCAGTCCCGCGCCCGCCAACCTCCTCGCCGAATTCAACTTCGGGCCGCTCAACGAAATGGAGGATGTCGTGGAGGCTGCCCGTAAGGCCGCTGGTATTAGCGAGCCTCGAAATCCCAACCGCATCCTGCTGCCCTTCGTCCCGCTTGCGTTTCCGGTGCAACTCGCGTTCGGAACTCTGGGTCACGAGAGCGTGCACCTCCGCGGTCCGGACTGGATGGATGACAATAGCCGGCTCTACACTATCGAGGCCGTCACGCCTCCCGGCGCCACCGGTTTGGAAGCGCAGGAAATGTTGCGCAACCTGCTGATCGACCGCTTTGGGATGAAGTTTCACACCGAATCCAAGCCGGGCGAAGTTTACGAAATCACGCGCGATGAGACACAGCCGTTGAAATTGAAAGAGTCGACGGGGCCGGCCACAATAGCGCCGCCAGGCTTCAGGCCGGTACGGGATTTAGATGGCATGCCCACGTTTCCGCCGGGAGTAACCAGGCTAGCGATATTTTCCACCCACGCGCGGCTGCAGACCGTGAACCTGCCGATGTCCGAAGTTGTCAAGTTCATCAGCTCCGCCCTCGACGCGGAGGTCATCGACAAAACGGGGTTAACGGCTAAATACGATCTTCTGCTCGACTTTGACCCCGGCCGCAATTTGCCGCCTGCGCCTAACATAGAACCCGCCCCGCCGCTCGACAAAGCTCTCCGTTCTTTGGGGCTCGCCGTCACGAAAAAGAAGGGGGAAGTGCAGGTGACCGTCATCGACGCGATTAATAAAACCCCGAGCGAAAATCAGTGGCTCGGTGTAAATTGATTAGCAAAGGAGAGTCACGAATGCGGTTTCGATTTGTCGCACTGATTGCCATCCCGGCTTTCGCGATGGCGCAGGCTCCGGCAACTAAGACGGCAACAGCGGCCGCGAAACAGGCCGACGCCGGCGCCAAATCCTGGACTCCGCCTAAGACTCCATGGGGCGATCCCGATCTGCAAGGGCAGTGGCCGGCGACCGCGAATATCCCCATGCAGCGGCCAGCGAACATGGGGACTCGCGCGGTGCTCAACGATGCCGAGTTGGCGCAGAGGGAGAAGCAAGCGCAGACGCAATCGGAAGCCGATAGCGAGGAGTTCGCCACGGGCTCCGCGAACCTGACCATCAATCCTCCGGGTTATTGGGTGGAGCACGGCAAGCCGGACCGGCAAGCATCGTTAGTGGTGGACCCTCCGGATGGCCGGATTCCGCCGATGACGCCGCAAGGGCAAGCCGCGGTGAAGGCGCTCAATGACGGGCGCGGTCCCGGCAGCCACTTCCCGAACCGTGTCGATTCCTGGACGGATTTCGACATCTATAGCCGCTGCATTACGCGCGGGATGGTCAGCAGCATGCTGCCGACGCTCTATGACTTTGGCAACGAAATCCTGCAAGCTCCGGGATACGTGATTATCCGGAACGAGATGATTCATGAGACTCGGGTGATTCCGTTGGACGGGCGGCCGCACGTAGGCGCGGGTATCGTCACGTATATGGGCGATTCACGCGGGCACTGGGAAGGTAACACGCTGGTGGTCGAGACGACGAATCTGAAGGATCAGCCGGGAACCAGCGGAGGATTGTTCACCGACGCCGCGCGCCTGACCGAACGCTTCACGCGCGTTTCCGCGACGGAGCTGAGCTACGATCTGCGGGTGGACGATCCCAAAACCTGGACCAAATCTTGGGCGCTGCACATGCCGTATAAGCTCGACCCGAATTACAAGATTTACGAGTATGCGTGTCACGAGGGCAATTACATGATGCGCGACGCGCTGGAGGGAGCTCGGAAGCTGGAGAAGGAAGGCAAGGATACGAAGGTCAGCAGCGATAATGGCGGTGCGCCGCTGCCGAAGACTCCGTAGGTTCGATTAAAGTCCGGCTCGCTAGCGCGGATACCTTTGGACGGCGAAGCTAACCCAGACGCTCTTGGGCCACTGCGCGTCGCCGACGGTCATTCTGGTCGCGTGGGAATCCATGATGCCCATGGTTGCCAGCGGAATGCGGATGTCGTAATCGCGCCCCGTTACATCGAGGAGCGGGCTCGGATTCAAATCGGCCGACGTGGAGAAGACTTCGCGATCTTTCTGCTCTAGGCGGATCATGTAGGCCGCGGAGGCGCGATGGCTGTTGGCCTTACCGTCCTTATCGAAGGTGGCTTGATCGCCGACGTTGACTACGTCCAAGAGCAGGAACTCGCCAGCGTCCGAGGTGTCGATCTTGAGGTGAGGCCAACCGCCGGGCGGCTTTTCGACGGTACTGCCTGGCGCGGGCAGATCCGCGCTCGACTCAATCCGGATGTATAAGTAAGTCTCGTCGAAGACCGCTTTCAACTGCCAGCCGAGGCGAGCCGCCTGGCTGGAATCCATCCCTGCCGCGATCTGGTCCCAAGGCGATCCCGCGCGCGTAAACGCACCTGGGCCGGGAGGCAACAGCGCATAGACCGAGTTCGGGTTGGGCGCGGTATTTCTCCAGGCTTGGTCCCGAATCTTCCACTGGCCGCCCTGTTTTCGGAACTTCATGGTGACGAAGTTGTCCAAGGCTGCCTGCGCCAGGAGCACGGCCTCATCGCCGCGAACGAAGGTTCCCAGCGCGCGATATTGAACCTCCGGCCGCGCCTTCAAGTAAGGCCGCATTTGCTCCAGATCGGCTGACTTCTCCGGCGTGAAGAGGCTCAGCAGCGCGTTGAAGTCGCCCGATTGCTCGGCGCGCTCCATTTGTTTGAGCACTGCCTCGACCTTGCTCTGGTCGGATTGCGCGCAGCAAACCGTCAGGGTTAGTAGAGCGATTGCCGGAATCCGGGTCGCCAAAGGCCGCATACCCGTCTGTCGGCTGATCCGGCTCCCGGCTTGAGTGGGCGCTATGTGTCTTCGGGCTCAGGGTCCGGCGTTCAGCCACGTCACCGTGAAGCTGGAGCCGTCGGCTGAGAGGCTGGATGGCAACGCCTTGGTCGTGCTTCCCGATTCGGTGACCATGGTTGCTTCCCAGACCGTAGCGCCGGAGACGCTGGCAAGGCCGCCGATTGTGGCGGTTGTTCCGCCCACGGTGGCTTCGCAGGTGTTCGCGACTTTGGTTGTGTCCTCTCCCAGAGCGATGGTTCCGAAGTTGGCCAGCGGCAGAATCCCGCTGTTGCTCGAAGGCGCTTCGATGATCCATTCGGCCGAGGAGCGCTCGGCTACCGTGGCGTGCCGGCCGGTGCTGGGTGTGAAAGTAGTGGTGTAGCTGAGATTCTTGCTCTTGTCCGCGATGGTCGCCGTGAAGGTTCCATTCGAATTGTAAGTCACGGAGGCATCGATGACGTCGCCGGGGCTCAGGTTGGTGAGGGCTCCCGCGTAGTAAGAGGGTTCCGGATAAAACTCGCACCAGGCGTAGTATGTTGGCGTGCCGCTCGAGCAATCAGAATCCGTTCCGATCTGCTCCACGGTGGACGAGGTCCAACCATCGATTCCTACCCAGAATGAGGAGTAGGAAGATGGAGCCGAGGAACCCGAGAAGCCCCTGCCGAATCCACGCGTGGGAGTCGTAGGAGCGGTGGGACAAGTGACGGGAGGCACAATCCAGGAGCCGGAAACGCTAGTTACGGAACCGTTAGCGCCGGTGACGGCAT
>JASHRP010000781.1 GCA_030037375.1 Bryobacteraceae bacterium
GTCGAGCTCTTCTTCATCCAGCGTCGCGCCGTCCAGTGTTTCGAACCCGCCGCCTCCGCCAGCGGAACCGGATCTTCCGAAAATCCCCTCCCAATACGGGAAGAACAAGGACATTCCGAAGCCGACTGCGACCTTCTCCGCCAGCGCCACTGACGTCTCGGTGGACGTCGCCGTGGAGGATTCGAAAGGTCATTTCATTCCTAAGCTCGATAAGTCTTACTTCCGGGTTTCCGAGGACAATGTACCGCAGCAGGTTAGCTCCTTTTCAACCAGCGAAGCTCCGATGACCATCGCTATGGTGGTGGAGTTTTCGAATCGCTTCCAGAGCTTCTATTCGGCGACCTGGTTCCAGACCCTCCAGGCCGCGTATGGGTTCGCGGGGATGCTGAAGCCGGACGATTACCTGGCGATCGTCGCTTACGATCTGAAGCCGGAAATGCTCACCGATTTCACCACCGACCGCGGCCAGATCCAGGAAGCGCTGTCGCGTCTTAGGTTTCCCGGGTTCTCCGAGGCGAATATGTTCGACGCGCTGACGGACACCATCGAGCGTATGCAGGGAGTCGAAGGGCGCAAGGCGATTCTGTTGCTGTCGTCTGGAATCGATACGTTCAGCAAGCTGACCTTCGATAAGGCGCGCAGGCTGGTGCAGGAGGGCGGCGTGCCGGTTTACGCCGTCGGCCTGATGCAATCGATCCGCGATATGGCCGAAGCTCGAGGAGCGCTGCGCGGGACGCAGGAACTGGACTTCCTGCAGGCCGACAGCAATATGCGTACCTTCGCCACCGAGAGCGGAGGCATGGCTTTCTTCCCTCATTTCGTGACTGAGTTCCCGGAGATCTTCCGGAACATGTCTACCGCCTTGCGCAGCCGCTACTTGCTCACTTACACGCCTTCCAACCAGGCGAAAGACGGCAAGTACCGCAGGATCAAAGTTGAGCTGGTGGACCCGGCGACGAACCAGCCGTGGACGATCAAGGACGAAAAGGGCAAGGTGGTGAAGTACACCATCTACGCGAAGGCCGGCTACACCGCTCCCAAGCCCGTCGATTAGAGTCCGAATCAGTCCGTCTTCGGCTTTGGAAACGTGTTCCAAATTTCAACTCCGGCTCACATCGGGCAGGTGAAATGTTCGCTGCTCGGAGGAGCCCCGCAACATTGTTCGACGGTCTTTGCGTGGACCTAAAGTCAAGCACTCGATGTTACCGTTTTTGAAGTTCTTACAAAACTGTTTGACATCTAGGTTGCGGAACTGTTACTTTCGCTTTCGATCTTGGAAACAATGGGTGTTCGCAAACGTTCTGCCTCAACAATTCCTTCAATTCTTTTGGTTGACGACAACTCCAACGGTTTAAAAGCGCGCAAGATGGTGCTTGAGGAGCAGGGTTACAACATTGTTACAGCTTCGAACGGGGCCGACGCGCTGGAGCATTTTGCCACGGGCCGATTCAACGTGGTCGTAACCGATTACAAGATGCCGAAGATGGACGGACTGGAGCTGATCGCCAAGCTCCGCGCGCGTGAGCCGGCGCTTCCCATCGTCTTGATCTCAGGTTTCGCGGATTCGTTGGGGCTGAACGAAGAGAACACCAAGGCCGACGCGGTGATCCAGAAGAGCGCCCATGAGGTGTCGCATCTCTGCCATGCCGTGATGCGGCTACTGCGGCAAAAGAGTCCGCGCAAGCCTGGGCCAGAGAAGTCCACGCTGGACAAGTCCTCTCCGGAAAAGCCGGTTGCCAAAGCGAAGCGGCACACGGCTCCCTGAGGCATAAAAACGAAAGCCGCCGGCTTCATGCCGGATAATGCCCGCTATGTAGCCCGCTACATACATGGTATGATGTGACCGCCTGGGAGCGGCCATCTGCCATGAACCCAAACCTGGACTTGGAGAAGCGGCAATTCCGAATCCTCTATCGCGAGTTCCTGTTCCGCATGGTCGACGTGGAATTGCTTTCGTCGGCCGCGCAAGGTGACATCAATAAACTGCTCGGCCGCTTCGCCGCGATTCTAGTCTTCCTTGGCCTATGGCTCGGTCTAAGTGTGATCCTGACCGCTGGAGCCGCGCGCGCAGGCGCCGCCGGCCTTTTGCTGATCTGGGGCGAGGAGCACTTCCTCATTGCAACCACGCTGCTGGCCGTTGGACTGTTCGCGGTGATCAGTTGGGATTCGATATTCCCGGACCGGCGCGAGGTGCAGGTGCTGACGCCTCTGCCGGTTCGCCCGCGAACGTTTCTGCTGGCGAAGGCAGCGGCCGTGGCCGGAGCTCTGGGCCTCGCCGTGGGAGTGCTGAACGCGCTGACCGGGCTCGCGGTGCCGCTCTTCTTTCAACCCGCGCCGCGCATCAGGACCATCTTCGATGGGATCGCTCTCATGTCCGGCGCG
Organism: Bryobacteraceae bacterium; assembly: GCA_030037375.1. Lineage (GTDB taxonomy): Bacteria > Acidobacteriota > Terriglobia > Bryobacterales > Bryobacteraceae > Palsa-187. Next base: position 2,383 of record JASHRP010000781.1, read on the forward strand.
CCGCCTCCGCAGCCCGAAAGCTGGATCGTGTCGACGCTGCACCTGTTCGCCGCCTATTGGATCACCATGCTGAGCGCGGGAGCCTTCACCTTCTGCCTGGTGGTCAGCGTTCAAGGTCTCGCCCAACTGCTGCCGCGCCAGAAGTTCCTGCGCGTATCGGCCGCCCTGCAAATCGCCGCGTTCTTTGCCTTCGTCGGCATGTACTTCACGCAGCTCCCGTTCGCCTCGACCGAGGAGCTGCTTACACCGGAGAAGCAGAAACTCCTCCAGTGGCTGCCGTCGTACTGGTTCTTCGCGATGCTTCAGCAACTGAACGGCTCGGCGATCTTCACTTCGGGCCCCGAGCAAGTCACGCTATACGCGCGGCGCGCCTGGATCGGCCTCGCCGCAAGCCTCACCGGCGCCCTCGCGTCCTATCTACTGTGCTACTTCCGAACCCTGCGCAAGATTGCGGAGCAGCCCGACATCCTTCCCAGCCGCGCCGGATTGCACTGGCTTCCCAAAGCCGGCCGAACCATGGAAACCGCAATCGTGCACTTCAGCGTACGGACTCTGGCGCGCAGCCGGAAGCATCGCGTGACGCTGTCTTTCTACCTCGGACTCGCGTTCGCGATAGTGATTCTCGGATCGAAGGAGCCAACGCTTCAAGCCCGCGCCGCGGGCGAAGGATTGCACCAAGCGAATCTGATCGTCCTGATATCGAGCGTCCTGGTCATGTGCGCCGCCATCGCTGGGGTGCGCATTGCGTTTTCCATGCCTCTCGACCTTCGCGCCAACTGGGTGTTCCGGATTATGCCGCTGCGCGGCGGCGCGGATCATCTGCGAGCCACGCGCCGGAGCCTTTACGCTCTGTCTCTGGCTCCGGTGTGGCTCGTGACAGCGGCGATTCTCGCGTGGATGTGGCCGTGGAAGCAGGCCGCGATGCATCTGGCCATATTGGGACTGTTCGGCGCGGTCGTCGTCGAGTTGCTGCTGCTCAACTTCCGCAAAATCCCCTTCACCTGTTCCTATTTGCCAGGTAAGTCCAACATGGCTGTCTATCTGGTAGCCGGCGCATTTCTAGGCATGGCCCTGAGCATTGAGGCGATTCAATTCGAGCTGGACGCGCTCATGCGGAACCAACGCAGTTTATTCGAGATGCTCTCGGCTCTTCTCATCGCGGCGTGCACGCTGCGATGGTATGCATCCAGCCAAGCGCCCGCCGCCGAAGCGAT
>JASHRP010000782.1 GCA_030037375.1 Bryobacteraceae bacterium
GGTACAGGCGCGGACCGGTCTCGCCGGCCGACAAAATCTGTTCGATTTGGTTTAAGTATTCGCTGCCGGTGGTCGCCAGCCGGACGAAACGCTCCAGCTTGCGAACCTCGGGTAGAGGCGTCGCGACCACCGGCAATCCCGCCGCAATGTATTCGCGCAGCTTCAAGGGATTCGCGGCCAGCGTCAGCTCATTCAGCACAAACGGAAGAATCGCAACATCGAAAGATTTGCAATACCCCGGCAGCGATTGATACGGCAGACGCCCCAGCAGGTGTACGTTCGGCAGCCCTTTAACGGCGCTTGCGTCCGTAACCACGTCTCCGATCAGCACGAACGACCAACTGGGCCGCGCGGCCGCGAGGTACGCGACCACATCGAGATTCACCCAATCCCCGATCAATCCGAAAAAACCGATGGTCGGCCCGGATCCCATCGGGCGGCCCCCTGGAAGCGGCGTGGCGTCGAGGCACGCCTTTCGAAAATGCTCCACATCCACGCCGTGCGTGATCAGGAACGTGCTGGCGTTATAGGGATGCTTGGTCTCATACAAGCGGCTGGCCGACACGATCACCAAATCGGACCGCTCCATCAAGCGCCGCTCCATATCCAGCATGGCGGCCTTATCGGTTCCCGTGAATTCCGAATACTCATCGACGCAGTAATAGATCACCGCGCTCTCGCCCAGCGATCCGGCGATCCCGGCGGAGGTTGGCACGAACGACAGCGTGATCGGATTCTTGAATCCCAACTTGCGGCACTCGCGCCGAACGCTCCAAGCCAGCAGCCTCCGATTGATGCGGCGCGCCAGCGGACTCCCGTGGAATGGAATAACTAAAGGAGACAATACCGAGATATTTTCGGCTACTTTGCGGCAGCCTTTAAGAAATTGACGAATCTTTTTCCACGCCCGCTTCGCGTCGTACGCGGAGATGGTGGGGTTGCGGGTGCCGGTCGAATTGATCCACAGCACTCGATTGGCGCGCGCCAGGCGGGTGATGATCTGCTGCTTGCTCAGCGGATCGCCATGCCAATCGTTGCAAAAGCAAATGAAATCGCGTCCTTCGATCATGCGGCTGCAAATCCTCCCCGCGAAAGGCGCCCCAGAAACTGTTGCGCCCACATTTCCAATACCAGCAGCGTCCATAATTCATCGGAGCGGTTCGCCTGACCGGTTTCATGTTCGGAGACCATTTGTGTAACGGTCCTTCGATTTAAAAAGTCGCCAGTCGCGCGATTCGGCCCCAGCAGTTGATCGCGCAGCAGCGGCCACAGCGGTCCGCGCAGCCACGACGCGATGGGCACGGGAAAGCCCTTCTTCGGCCGGTTCAGAATCGCGTCCGGCACGACGCCGCGCATCGCCTGGCGCAGCAGAACCTTTCCTTCGCGTCCGTTCAACTTCAAGTCATCCGGCAGCGACGCGGTGAACTCCACTAGCTTGTGATCGAGAAACGGCACCCGCAGTTCAATGCTGTTGCCCATCGTCATCTTGTCGGCCTTGAGCAGCAGATCGCAGGGGAGCCAAATTTTGGCGTCGGCGTACAGCATTCGGTTGAGCGGAGACAAATGAGACGCTTGCCGAAGGTAGGCGTCGAACGTCTGCTGGATCTGCTCCTCTGAGCGTCTCAGCCGTTGGCTTCCGATAAGTTCGTGCCTGACTTGCGCCGTGAATCCCCTGCAGACGCCGCGATATCCGGAGCCGGCCAGCCGCGCCCAATGCCGCACCCGCTCCGGCGCGCTGTCCGCGAGCCACGGCAAAATGCGCTTGAGCGGACCGATGTGGCTCATCCGGTCTAGCGTGAGCATTCGGCCATAGATTCCATAGCCGGCGAGAATCTCGTCCGCGCCTTCCCCCGATAGCGCCACCGTGATGTGATGCCGGGCAACCTTCGAGATGTAATGCAGCGGGATGCAACTTGCATCGCCGAGCGGTTCATCCAAATGCCACACCAAATTGGGAATGTATTCGCGGAATTCCTGCGCGGTAAGAACATATTCGTGATGCTCCGCGCCGAAGCGCTCCGCGGCCAGCCGCGCGTACTCGAGTTCGTTGGACTTTCGCTCCTCCTCGTTCGTCGCCTCATAGCCGATGCTGAAGGTCTTAATCCGGTATCCCCCGGTGACCTTGCTCATGGAGGCCAGCACCGCCGTGGAATCCAACCCTCCGCTTAAGAAAACGCCCAGAGGAACGTCGGAGATCATCCGCAGCCGCACGCTCTCATCCAGCAAGGCTCGGAATTGCTCCAACGCATCCTTGCGGTTGACCGGGGAGTTGTCCGCGTAAAGAATGTCCCAATACTTCGCGACCCGCACCTTTCCGTCTTGCACGACGAGCGTGTGCCCGGGCGCTAGCCGGAAAATATTTTGGAGCATCGTGCGCTCTCCCGGAACGTAGCGCAATGCCAGATACTGATCCAGCGCCTCCGCATCCATCTCGCGCGGAACCCCGGGAATCGTCAGGAGAGCCTTGATTTCCGACGCAAAAGCAAGAAAGCGGCCGTTCGAATAGTAATACAGCGGCTTAATTCCCATCCGGTCCCGCGCCAGCAGCATGCGGCGGTTTCGGCGGTCCCAAATCGCGAACGCGAACATTCCCCGCAGATGCTTCACGCAGTCGTCGCCATATTCTTCGTACGCGTGAACGATCGTCTCGGTATCGGATTTGGTCCGAAACGCGTGGCCCGCGCGCGCCAGGCCGGCATGGAGGTCGCGGTAGTTGTAAATCTCGCCATTAAAAACGATCGCGACGGAGCCGTCCTCGTTGAACATAGGCTGATGTCCGCCCGCGAGGTCGATGATGCTCAGCCGCCGGAATCCGAGGCATGCTTGCCCATCCGCCAGCAATCCGGCGTCGTCAGGGCCGCGATGCGCCATGCTCGCCGCCATGCTCCGCACCGTCCCGTCATCCACCGGTTGCCCGTGGTCGAGATTTACGATGCCGCAGATCGCGCACATATGGCTTCCTCCGGGATTACTTCTCCGCCCTCGCTCGTGAAAACATGCCGGACCACTCCAGCTTCCAGCCGTGCCCAACACAATTCGCCGCGAAAGCGGATGCCTTCGATGTCCGCTTCGCCGCCAGGCGGAAGCAGCACGGCGATATCGCGATAGATTCCGTGTTGAATCGAGCAGGCGATCGCGTCTTTTTTCTCGATCCGCAACCTCTCGACCACGGCTTTAAGGCCTGACGGAATCAGCAGGCTAACCGCCCTGACCGCCTCCGGGGCTCCTGAACATTTTGCGCGGAGCGTGTGAATCGCTTCCTTGTGCCCGTAGCCTCGGGAGCACCATCCAGACTCGGCCGCAATCTTCGCTTCCGGCGAAGCATGCACCACCGGCATGAAATCCTCGCCAGGCTGAAACAGAAACTCGAACGTGTGCGCTCCGGGTCCGCGGAAATCGTCGGCCGCGATCCAGTATCCCGGCTCGGCATAGAGGACGCGCCGGCGATGAATCACTGGAGAATAGCCTTCGTGCTCCGCCTCGATGTACTCGACCGGCGGTTCCGCTCGTCTCGCGGCGCGCGACGCAATCTTACTGTTCCAGCGAAACGTCCCGCCCGCCTGCGCCTGGTCTCGCCCATCGATCGCTACGGTGTTGTGAGCGCGCGTTGAGCGGAAATAACTTCGCCAAGCCGGCGCGCCGTTGTAAACGAAAGTCCCGGGATCCGCCAGGCGCTCACGCCCGTCCGCGAAAAGCGAGACAGACAAGCAACCCGCGTGCGCATGACCGCCGTTGAAGAGTCCCAGCCCTCCGAAATCGAAGATCGCGTGGCTATCCCGTTCGCCCCACCCGGAGCGTTGCACGGCGTAGCCTCCGCGCGCGCAAAACAGGCTCGTCTCTCGCGGAGCCTTGCTTTCGATCGAATGATAGGTGCTGCACCCCTGCTCGCCAAGCAGCCAGTACGTCTCTTCCCACAGCTTGGCGGACTGATGTTTGAAATCGCCTCGCCGGAACAGCACCGCGCCGTTCGAAAGAGCGTCCAGAAAGCCGCGATACGTTCGCTGATTCAGCGCCAGCGCCCGCCCGCCATCGTCATCGCCTAGCAAAGGAATCGTCCCGTCCGGACGCGTCACATGCATTAGGAATTCCAGCATTTTTTCGACGCGGTTCCACACTGCGCGAGGAAAAGCGACGCGATTCACCTGCGCCAAAATCAGCGCTTGCAAATAGAAGTCAAGCGCGTAGCAGTGGTAATACGTCGAGCGTTCGCCGTACACTCCGTCGTCGAAAATTTGCTTTTCGGATTCGGTGATCAGAATCCCAGTCGCGCGCGCCAGCCAAGCCTTCGCGCATCGGCACTCCTCGAACATCAGCCCCGCGATGAATAGCGCCGTTGCTTCGCCGATCAAATGCGTGTTCGGACTGCTGTACGCCGAGAGATGCCGGTAGACGTGCTCCAATTGCGCGAACAGGGAGTCGCCGGCGCGCTGAGCGGCTCGCTCATCGAGGGAGCGCGATGGAGCCAGCATGAACAGCGTCCAAAGCCAAGAAATCGAGCGAATGGCAATCTCCAAACTCGAATGCCACTGGACCCCTTGACCCGCCGGATTCTGGTCAATCCAACTTTCGATGTGCGCGATCGCTTGCGAAGCGAAATGTTCGTTACCGGTCAGAAGGAATGCGTTCGCCAAGCGCGGCAGATGCTGATGCCGGTTCAGCTCATGAATAATCTTCGAATCGCGGCCGGCCGGATCGTTTTCGAGATCGTAATCGGCCCAAAACCTCCGCTCCCAAACCTTCCCCGTGACGGGATCGCGATTCCAATCGATAGGAGATCCCAGTTGTACAGGACCAAGGTTCAGCAACTCGACTGCGCGATTTTCCGCATTCAACGTCTCCCGGGATTGAATCTCCGCAAAATCTGGCGAGAACCCGCTCACGCCGCGATAGAACCGCGTTCGCGCCCGCGCCAGATACTGCTTGAACGGCTGCGGAGCGCGCGGCCATCGCGTCGCGATATTCAGCCGTTCCCGCGTGATCGATCCCTTCTCACGAATCCGGTGCGCAATCTCCCGCGGCGTCATGCCGCGCAAACGCTCCAGCCTCGCTAATGGTTCAAGCCGAGACAAGGCTCTCCTCCATCGGTGAGATCTCTCGATAAATCTCCAGCAGCCGGCTCATCGAGCCGTTTTGGCGCAAGGTATCCTCCTGCGTCGTTTCGGGAGACTCGATCGCGGACTCGATTTGCGCCACCATCGCCGCCGCGTCGCGAGGCTCGAATAACCTCACGCCGCCGGGCCGCGTTCCCACGCGGCTCGCAACCACCGGCACTCCCAGCGCGACCGCTTCGCGAACCGATATCGAATCGCCGTCCGCCAGCGTTGGCCGGACGAAGACGTCGCTTCGCTCCATCACCGCAAGGCACGTCTCATGGTCGACATCGCCGAGCAACTTCACGTTTTCGCTCAAACCCGATTCGCGAATCGTCTTTTCGGCTTGGGTCTTGTCTCCACTGCCCATCACCACGCATCCCAGGGACGGGTGATGCTCACGAAGCCGCGCGAGCGCTTCAATCAGAACGTCCACTCCGTACTCGGGGCGAAAGAATACCGCCGTGGACAACAGCGGACTATGGGCGTCCATCCACGCGGCCAGCCCTGCTTCGATCTCCTGACGGGAGCCTTCACTGCCCAGATAAGCCGGCGCGACGGCCAAGCGCCCCTTGAAGGCGCCGGTCGATTCCAGAGCGTCGCGAATAGCGTCGTTTACGCAGACGATGCGCCGGTAAAGCCTGCCCGCGGACCGTAGCATCGCGCGCTCAATTCCAGCGGCTTTCGCCACGTAATCCGGAGTCATTCCGGAATGTACCGTCAGTACGCAACCTGCGCTCGGCGCTAGGCCGCACTCAAGCGCCAGCGCCCAACTTGTCCAGTTGTGCCCATTCACGTGTACGTGCAGCGTCCAACCGCGCATGGAATATTGCGCGAGACGAATCGCAAACTCGGGGCGCGACGCATTGGTGGAATCCAGCGTCTCGCAGTGCGCGCCCGCGCTTCGCAAACGGCGATAAATACCGGCGACATGCACGGAGATTCCTCCGTGCGGCGGCGGGCAGGGGCCGATGAGCAGAATCTTCATGTTCGCCCTTCGCCTCCCACCAGCCTGCAGTACAAGCTTTCGACTTCCGCAACCGACCGCTCAACCGAAAACAGTTCCGCGACCCGTCGAAACCCCGCCTCGCCCATCCGCTGCGCCCGTGCTGGATTCTTTAACAGGGCGACCGTCGCTTGTTCGAGCGAGTTCGCATCGCGAGGCGGTATCAACAGCCCCGAAACTCCGTCTTCGATAATCTCCGGATTTCCACCCACCTTGGTTGCGATTACGGGAATGCCCGCGGCCATGGCCTCGAGCAGCGAATTCGACAACCCCTCGCTTAGCGACGGCAAGACGGAGATCGCCGATTCAGCCAATAAATCCTGAACATCGGTCCGGAATCCCGTGAAAATCGCTAGATCGTTGAGGTCTAACGAGGCAGCGCGCTGCTCCAGATCCCGCCTGTTCGCTCCGTCTCCGACGATCAGAAAACGAACCCCGGGACAAACCCGCGCGACGTTTCTTGCCGCTTCAAGGAAGTACTCGGCGCCTTTCATCCGATTCAGGCGCGAGAACATGATGACGATCGGAGAGTCCGCCGGTATTCCAAGCTCGCGGCGGATTCGCGCGCTCCGCTCGGTCCTCTGATACCGCGACAACACGATGCCGTTTCGTATCACCACGATCTTCGCCGGATCGTATCCTTGCGCGATCAGCGTTTCGCGAATCGCTTCGGCGTTGACCAGGACACAGTCAGCCAGCCTGCAGACGATCTTCTGAAATCGGCGCTGCGCCGGCGTCAGTATGTCGCCGCGGTCGCGAATCGAGGCAATTACCACGCCGGCGCCGCCGAATTTCGCGGCCACGACGGCGAATACATTCGGGTAGAAGCCGTAGCTATTGACGATCTGAATGCGATTTTTGCGGACGTAATGCGCGAATCGAAGCGCTTGCCATGCGGTCTTTAGTCCATACAGGCTTCCGATCTCGAATACCGGCTTCGGCACGCGCAACGTCTCGATTTCTTGCAACAACTCGCCGGAATTTCGAAGACAAGCTAGATGCAAGTCGAAGCGCGAGGAATCGAGCCGCAAGGCCAGATTCGTCACCTGACGCTCCGTGCCGCCGATATGAAAATTGGTCAGCATGGTAAGCAGCTTGATCCGGTTGTCGGAAGGGCCCGCGGCGAGCGTCACGCAGCCGCCCTCCTCGACCCTCCCGCGCCGTGGTCCAAAAACGCCTTGGCCCACAATTCGAACGAAATCAGAGTCCAAAGTTGCAGATCCAGATTCTCGCCGCGCTCGTGACGGGCGATCAAATTTCGAATCGCGCTCGGTCGAAAGTATCCGCGTCTCCGCGCCGTATCGCTGAGCAGCAAATCGCGAACATATGAACCGAGTTGGCCCCGGAACCAGTGGCCCAGAGGAACCGCAAAGCCCCTCTTCGTCCGGTCGATCACCCGATCCGGCAGGACGCCGCGCATCGTTTGTTTGAGAACGTACTTGGTCGTACCGTTCTTCAAATTCAGTTCCGGCGGAATAGTCGCGGCGAACTCGACCACTTTGTGATCGAGCAGCGGAACGCGGACTTCCAAGGAATGCGCCATGCTCATCCGGTCGACTTTGGCCAAAATGTCAAGCGGCAGATAATTGTGAATATCCAGATCTTGAAGCGCGGAGAGCCAATCGCGCCGGGGCGAATTCAGGCGCGCCGCTTTCGCCTGCCACGGCGCATGCGCACAAACCTGCGCCGCGAATTCAGGCTCCAATAACGACCCCATATCGTCGTGTCGAAACAATGTGCACGCGTCCAGATAGCGCTCCGCGCCTGTCAGGGACCTATGCAGCAGGAAATTGCGTCCGCGCATGCCGCGAGGCATCCGCCGGGCGATTTGCCCGCAGATCGCTCTTGCGGGCCCGTTTGTGAGCCGTGATCCTCGCTCCTTCTGCTCGACTTTGTATTTGTCGTAACCCGCGAACAGCTCGTCGCCGCCGTCCCCGGATAGCGCAACCTTTACCTTCTGTGCGGCTAACTTCGAAACCAGATAAGTGGGAATCGCGGAAGAGTCGCCGAAGGGCTCGTCTAAATGCCAGGCGATGCGTTCGATATCGTCCAGCGAGCCGGAATCGCAAATCGATCCATCGTGATTCGCGCCAATCCTCTCCGCCACCAACCGTGCGTAGCTGCTCTCGTCGTATTCCGGTTCGCGGAAGCCGATCGAGAAGGTCCGCAGCGGTTCGGAAGCGCATCCCGCCGCCGTGGCCGCGACCGCGCTCGAATCGATTCCGCCGCTAAGGAACGATCCCACCGGCACATCGCTGATCATGTGCAGACGAACGGATTCATCCAACAGCTCGCGCAACCGCCCGACGAAGAAAGCTTCCGATTGTCCACGGTCTGGATTGAACTCCAGCTTCCAATAACGCTCGACCCTCGGTTTCTTGTCCGGCGAGGCAATCAGCAAATGACCCGGTTCCAGTTTTTTGACGCCTTCGAGAATCGCTTCATCCGGCGGAGTCGTGAGAAAGCTCAAGACGTGCGCAACCGCGCCCCAATTCAGGGTCGGGGAAACCTCCGGCAGCAGCGCGATGGATTTCAGCTCGGATGCGAAAACAATCCGGCTTCCGATGACGGAGTAATAGAGCGGCTTGATTCCCAGCCGGTCCCGCGCCAGCAGAAGCTGCTTCTTCGGCGCATCCCACAGCGCGAACCCAAACATTCCGCGCAACCGTTCCACGCAGCCCGCCCCATACTCTTCGTAGAGGTGAACGATGGTCTCCGTATCGGTGCGAGTCGCGAAACGATGCCCGCGTTTCTCTAAATCCGATCGCAGATCGCGAAAATTATAAATCTCGCCGTTGAACACCACCCAGATCGTGCCGGCTTCATTTGACACCGGCTGATGTCCGCCCGCTACGTCGATGATGCTTAAGCGCCGCATCCCCAACCCGGCTTCGGAATCGAAATAGAATCCGTCGTCGTCCGGGCCCCGGTGCGTGATCGCGTCGCACATATCGCGCACCTGTTGCTCGAACACAGGCTGGCCATCGCGGGTGCCGACCCCCGAGAAATCAACGACGCCCGCGATGCCGCACATGGTTATCCCCTTCCCCAGTTCAGGACCTGCGTGGTCCTGCGCCACAATCCGGCGATTGCTTCCGCCTCGCTATCCAACAGACCGAACCGCCACACCACCGCCGTGTACACCAGCAAATAAACCAGCGACGAAACCGCGATCGCCGCCAAGACGGGCCCTTGCGTCTGAGTCTTGATCGCAAGTCCCGCGATAGCCGCAATCAGCGCCGCGCAGGTAAGCGCTCCAAGCTTGCACCACGGCAGTAAACCCGCAACGTCTACGCCAAGCAGCGAACGCATTCTGGCCAGCGCCGCGATCTTGAACAACAGAATCGCCAGCAGCATCACCAGGACCGGACCCAACAGTTGAAATGTCGATAGCGACGCTCGAATCAAACCCGCCAGCACCGCCAGCCGCATCAGGTTCAGCAGCAGCAGGAAGCGCGTCTGCGCGAAGACCCGCATTACCCCGTCCACCTGCAAAATGACCAACGGAATGGTGAGCGTCCAGGCCATGAATATCGGAACGCTGGCCGCGTATCGCTGCGTATAGAGCAATACAATCAGGTCCCGCGCGTTGATGAGAACCAACCCCGTCAGGGGCAAAAACAGAAGCGCTAGCCGCCAGGTGGTGTCATGCCAGATCCCAACCACCGCGGACTTGCGCCCAGTGGCCAGGCTCTCCTGCATCTTCACCATCATTACGTCGCTGGTTGGGGACGCTGCGAAATCCACCAGCGGGATCTGCAGGCAACCGAC
>JASHRP010000783.1 GCA_030037375.1 Bryobacteraceae bacterium
CATGAAATCGAGCGCGATTTCGCCGCCGAGGGAGTTGGACGAAACGCCGTTTGCCCGAGTGTGAATCCATTCCGGGCCGAGCCCGATCATGAACTCGAATTTATCGGAAAGGGTCCAGGGCTTTTTGAAGAGAAGGCCGGTGTCCCATTCCGTCGAGTGGCGGCTGAAGAGCGGCGTAACTCCGGCTTCGAGCTCCAGCCAATTTTCGATAGGCGTAAGCTCAAGGGCGATGTCGGGGCCGAAGCTCGATCCGCCGTTGCCGAGATCGTGGCTCACCGCTGCGCCGAGCTCGATGACGGCAGCGGGCTCATCGTCAGATGGTTGAGCCGGCTGCTGCGCGAAAGCGGCGCCCATATATAGAAGACTGAGCGCCACGAGCCGCGACCTCGAACGTCTCACTGATCGCCCATGACGGCGACGGTCACGGTCGAGGGGCTTTGCCCGGTGCCTTCGAACAATTGGATCGCCGCGTTACCGTCCGGCACGCCTTCGGGAATCTGCACGTTGACTTGCAGCACGCCCGCGACAAGCGTGGGCGCTGCGCCGTAATAAAGGACCGTGGCGTTTGTACCGCCGATGGTCGCGGTGATCGGGTTCAGCGGCTTGGGATAGACGCTGGTGGCGAGCAGTCCATCGACGCCCGCGGGGCTGGTGACACCTTCGCCGGTCCCGAACAGCACCACGATGCTGTTGCGCTTGGCAGGATTGGTCGAGGAGTTGACTGAATTGTCCTGATTCAGGATGTCGCCCTGACCGGAGCCGAAATTCTGCGAGAACAAGCCGAGCGCCGTAGTCGAAATCTGCACCGACTCCGCGGGCGAGGTCGCGTTCTGATACTCGACGGTCACCGGCACCGAAGTTTGGCCGGCGACTTCATAAGGAACAATCGCGTTGATTTGCGCCGCGGAGACGTAGACCAGGGGAGCAGCGACATTGTTGAAGAAAACCTGGGTTCCACCGAGCGACGTTGGGAAGAGGTTATTCGATCCCGCTGAGCCCACAATGCCGGTGGTTGGTCCGAGGTCTGTTCCTTTCAAGGTCACGAAAACGCCCGGCGAGAGCGGTCCCGAGAGGAATGTGGCTCCGTTGACGATGCTGGTGATCGCCGGGCCGGAAGCGGCGGACGAAGTCGCCGTGAAATTCGCCGTTACGGACGCGAGACTTCCCACGACGATGTTCACCGAGGCAGCGCCCGCGGAAGAGCCGAGAGTAACGGTGGTGGAGGCTTTGCCGGTGGAATCGGTGACGGCCGTGGCTGAGCCGACCGTCGCGTTGGTGGGCTGGAACTGCACCGTGATTCCAGCGAGCGCCAGAGGATTGCTGTTGGAATCGAGAAGCTGCACCACCAGCGGCTGAGCGAGCGCCGCGCCCGTAGCGCCGGTTTGATTGTTGCCGGAAGCGATGGTGACCGAAGCCGGCAGGGTTCCCGAAACGCCCGCCAGATGGAACGTATACGTCCCAAGGGGCGTGGCGGTTTGAATATTGCTGGAGACGGCGGCGACCACGGTCGCGTTGCCGCTGTTCAATTGAACCGCCACGGAAGCGATCCCACTCGCGTTTGTAAACGGATTCGTCACCGTAGTTGTTGCGTTGGTCGCGGTCCACGTGATTGGCAGACCGGCGAGATTGACGGGCACACCGTTCTTGTCGGCGATTTGCGTGGCGATCATGACGGTCTTGCCCGGCGCGGCAAACTGGAAATCGCCCGAGGCTTCCACCAAGCCGGAGATTGCACCCTGAGCCTGGTTAAGATTCACTTGCATCAGCCATGCGTCGCCGTAGCCGAAGTTGTCATTGAGCAGCGTGCTATCGCCGCCGTAGACCGGTTGGACGGCGGTCGTCGTGAGCGGGAAAAAATGGGAGAACGTGGTGCCGGCCAGATACGCAAAAGTGCCGGTGGAATCGAGCGCCAGTCCGTTGGCGACATCGGTATTTTCGCCGCCGAAAAGGAATCCGTTGTAGACAGCCTGCGTGCTCGGGAACTGCATCAGGAAGACGTTATATGCGGAAGTTCCTTGGAAGATCTTGTAAGGAATGGATTCACTAGTCACCAGAAAAGGGGCCTGGGACAGGGTGTAGCCGGTGACGATGAAATTTCCGTTATCATCGATGGCGCAGCCGGTGCCAATATCGCTATCCGTGCCGCCGACATAAGTGGCGTAGGTAACGCCGGCCGATCCGGCGACGGCGGGATTGATCCGCGCCAGATATGCGTCGCCGGCAGTGAAATCGGAACTGGTGATTTCCGATAATGGCAGCCCCGCGAAATTCGGTTCTAACGCCGTGGGTGTTGTGGGCAGATCGGAAATGGTAGATCCGCAAAATACGACTTGGCCGGTGGGGTCCAAGAACAGCTTGGCAAGACCAGTATTCACGATGCCGTTAAAGAAAGTGGCGTAGGTCAAGCCGGAGGATCCGTTGATAGTCGTATCGATGCGCGCGAGATAGGCATCGACGGCAACTCCCGAGAACGTCGTTTGCACTCCATTGCCCGACGCGGGCACGGGCATGTCAGATGAATAGGTGTTGCCCCCGATCCACACCACGCCGGGTTTTTCGAGCGCGATCGAGTTCGCGAAGTCATTATTCGAACCGCCGAGGAAAGTTGCGTACACCAGTTGTCCGCTGGCGCTGAACTCGACCATCACCATGTCTTCATCCGCTTTGACGAGCGGTTGAACGGCGTTGGGAGTGGCTTGGAGCGGCGCGACGGGCGCGGTCACGTAACCGGCGGCGTAAATATTTCCGGACGCATCGATGGTTACATCGCTCAGAGAATCCGGGCTGGGACCGCCGTAGTAGGTGGCGAAGACCATGGTCTTGCCGTCGCCCGAGAATTTCGCAACGAAGCCGTCGGGACAGGGGATGGTGTTACCGACGTTATTCGTGATGCAGCCCTGGCCGTTGCCGCCGAGCTGGCTCTGATAGGCGTTCACGACGGGGAGCTCGGAAGCGTCGGTTTCGCCGATCATGACGATGTTCCCGGACGCGTCCACGCCAGTAGCGTGGCCAACGGCAAACCCGCCGCTGCTGTTGTCGCCCAAGACGATGGTGAACAGAAGCTGCGTCTTGCCGTTGGCGAAGGCAGCGAACTTGGAAACATAGGCGAACTGGGCGGTTCCGCTGGGGCGCGCGCCGACAGCAATTCCAGGAAAATTGTTGGACCACGTGTTGCCGGTGACGTAGACGTTGCCCGACGAATCGACTCTGACGGAGGAGCCTGTGTCGCCGGAGTTTCCGCCCAGATAGCTGACATAAGTGATGACGGGGTCGATCACCAGGGGTTGGGCGCGGTCATATGCTGCGAGCTCGAAGGAAACGGTACGATCCCGGCGCACGCGAAAATGCCCTTGGATCTCGCGGCCGGCTTGGAGAATGCGCGGGCGATGATGCGTGAGCCATCCGGCGACGAGCAGGTCGCCATTCGAATCGATAGCGACGTTGTTGGTTCCATCGAAACGCAGGCGGATGCGGGATGGGTCGGCATTGGGGGCGATGTCGAAATCGTATTCGAATCCGCGGCCGGACTCAGACTCGTGGAAAATCAGATCCACGCCGGGATAAACGCCCTTGTAAACGAGCCGTGCGTAGTTCGCGACGCCGATGCGCCAGTTGCTACGATCCCGGCCCAGGTAATAGTGAGTGACGGAAGGGAGCAAGCCGTCACCCGTGGGATCGACGGAGCGCGAGCCGGGAAGAGCGAGCCGGATCACGGGTTGATCCTTCGCTGCGAACTCGACGCCCTCCGCGGTGAAGCGCAGGACGGAGTTTGAGCCTCGCGAAACAAATTCGTCAGGTTTGGCGGCGGGCTCAAACAATAGCGGGTGAAGGGGAGCTTGCGCGGGCGCGGCTTTCAATAGGGACACGCCGAGCAGCAAGCAAATTACGACACGATTCATGCAGGGTCTCTCCGATGCAAAACTTTTCGACAACGTCAGGTGACGTTCTCATTACGTTAGCATGCGTCCTGCCGCGCCCGGAAAGCGAGTATGCTTTAGCAAACGCGGCTTTTCGACTTAG
The DNA here is from genome assembly GCA_030037375.1 of Bryobacteraceae bacterium. Classification (GTDB taxonomy): domain Bacteria; phylum Acidobacteriota; class Terriglobia; order Bryobacterales; family Bryobacteraceae; genus Palsa-187. The sequence continues at coordinate 4,021 of JASHRP010000783.1, forward strand.
TTCGACTTAGGAGGGCGCGATGTCCGAGACGCCGATTCTCAATCTCGAGGTGGATGTGCCACAGCCGGCGAAATCGCGTGCATGGCTGAGTTATCTGGGATTGGTCCCGCCGATTCTGCTGTTCGCGATTCTGACCCCGGAGCTGCCTCGGAACAACCTTGTGTACCTGCTGCTCGCGCTGTATCTCGGCATTGTGGTTCATGAGCTCGGGCATGCGATTGCGGGAAAACCGATGGGGTTGGATGTCGGCGGAATCTGCATCGGCGGGTTCATGATGGTGCGGTCGGGCGAGCGTTGGATTTTTCGCTTCAGCCTGCGCTGGCTGCTGAACATGGGTGGATTTGTAGTGCCATTACCTGCGTCGGCCGAGTTTCCGAGGTCGCGGTTCGCGATCTTCGTGGCGGCGGGGCCGGCCGCGAGCATTCTGCTCATGGCGGTTTGCCGAATCATCTTGATCCGGGAAGGCGAGCAGGCCGGGGATTGGATCGGAACTTTGTATTGGGCTTCTATTTTGTTCATCGTGGTGTCGCTTACGCCGTTCTCGATTCGAGGCATGAAGTCGGATGGGCTGGTGCTGTGGCAGCTTTTCCGGAATCCGGAGTCACTTCGGAGGATGATGAACTTTCTGGCGCTTCGCGCGTCGGAAGTGAAAGGCGTACGGCCGCGCGATTGGGACGCCGGGTTGATGGAGGCCGTGCTCAAGACGGGCACGGACGAGCCCTATTATCCGATGGCGCAGATTTACGCTTGGTATCGATGCGCGGACCAGAAGGACGAAGCGGCGGGGTTGCCGTACCTGGAGAACGCACTGCGCGCGGCGGCCGAGCGAGGCAACAAACAGATGCTGCGGGCGTGTTTCGGGATCGCGGCCGCGGCCAGCGGGAGCACGCTGCGGAACGTCGAGCAGTCTCGCGTGTGGCTGGACCGGGCGCGCAAGACGGGAAGATCGAGCGGCGATGAGAGCAACGAGGGAATCGACGCTAGAATCGCGATGATCGAAGGCCGCTACGAAGAAGCGATGCGGCATTGGTCCGCGCTGCGGGAGCACATTGCGAGGAAAAAGTACGGAAATTCGGGAACCATCGTGTATCTGAAGGATCGGATCGAGGAGGGCGAGAGCGAGTGCCGGGCCGCGATGAGTCGGGCGGAGGGGGCGGCGGGGTGAGGCGAGCGCTCATGAAGACTCCGCCCATCCGAGTGGTCTAGCCCGAACAGAGATCCGGGCTTGGCCAGCGCCTATGGTATTGGCTTTTTTTCGACATGCTCGATGACGAGCACGTCCGTCACGGTCTTGGTTCGCTCGAGAATGAGGCCGAGCTGGTCACGGACGGCGTCGGTCGCCGGCGGTTTTGTTGTCGGCGCCACAAGTTCGGCTCCAAAGTCTAGTCTAATCCGGTAAAGTCCCGTGAGCCCTGTCGCATCGACCACGGGCCAGTCCAGAAAATAGGAAAGAAACGAAGCCAACTGATCCATCGAAACGGCATCGCCCATAATCACGGACGTGCCGTTTATCCCAAACCCGATTGTAGGGCCTCGTGTTCCGGTGGGGGTGGGTTGCCTCGAGGCCGGGAGGAACTTTGGACCACCCTTCGCCACCGTCATCTCGTAGGCAACCACCTCCTGCTTCACAAAGCGTGCGGAGAGCTTAAAGTGATCGGCGAGGAGATTCTGTTCCATGATCCGCAACTGATCATCGGTCGCGCCGGGCGGGGCTTTCGCCTGGATTCTGAACCGGGTTGATTCCATCCACCGGTCTCCGGCGAACTGCGCGGGATTCAGGTGGTAGGCGTGACCAAGCAGATTGGCGAAGCTAATGTCGCACTTTGAGGAGAATGAATCAGGTACGGATATGGACTTCTTGCGACCGGCATCCCCACATCGCGCGTTCCACCATGAGGCCCTGCCAAAGAAGGACTGGGCGGTTGCTGACTCATCTGACGATGCTGCCTTGATGGCCACCGCCGTAAATCGGAGCGACGGGTCCGCCAGTTGGCCGACGGCGGACACCAGCGGCAACAGCGAGAGAAGAAACATTCCACGAACGCGCATGCCGCAGCCTCCTTCGGGTTCCCCTATTCCCCCAAAGACGGACGCGCG
>JASHRP010000784.1 GCA_030037375.1 Bryobacteraceae bacterium
AATGAAATCGAACCGGCCGGAGTAGTAGTTGATCCAGCGGAGCTCTTCGGGATGAATCAGGTCTTCGGCATCGTGGGTGACGATGACGTCGAACCCCGTTCCCAGCTTTTCTTCTTCGATCAGGAGGCGCTGATAGGACCAATTCAGGCAATCGGCTTTCGAAGTGGGGCCATCGTGTGGGCAAAGCGCGAGGTGAACATTCGGAAATCGAGCGGCTGACGCGCGGACGGCCTCTTGCGTCAAATGGTCGTTGGGATAGCAACCGGCGAAGATATGGTAGTCGCGGTACCGGATCGACGCGATGTTGTGCTCCAACATCCTGCCGATGACGGCGTGTTCCCGCCACAGAGGCAACAGGATAGCGATCCGGCGGACGGGCGCGGATTGAAGCTGACGCTCGCCCGGAGGGAACATCCGCGCGGCGGGTCGCAATCTCGCCTTGAGCCACGCGAAAGCCCAGATCAGATCGATCACCAGGTCGTCGAGTCCGCTCAGCAGGATCGCCCAGGCGAGCGGGGGTAACAGCCACAGCACGGCGCGGTCGAATCCAAGCAGCCAATCAGGAATCGGGAAGAGCACTCCGCTAATTAGTGGGCTGATGTATGCGACAATCTCACCCGTGCTGCGGGGCTCGACTATTTTCGTATTCCTGGCGGCTGTGGCGGTTCTGGGCTGGGACGCGGGGAAGCCGGGGATCGCGACAGCTTACGTGGATCCGATCGTCAAGATCCAGGCTCAGGACGAAGGGTACTACGGCTCAATCTCGTTCGAGATGGCGAAGAGCGGGGACTGGCTGACACCTCGGTTTCTGGATCGCTACGCGCTGACCAAACCGCCCCTTTTGTATTGGCTCCAGGCCACGGCAGTTAAGGTGATTGGCCGCAAACCGATTGCGCTGCGTATTCCTTCGATCCTCGCGGGGGCGGCGACGGTGGCGATTGTTTACGCATGGCTGCTCGGAGAGGGCGGACTCGTGACGGCAGCTCTCGCTGCCTGCCTGCTGCTGCTTTCGTCGCATCTGTTTTTCGTCGTCAGCCGGATCGGTTTGACCGATGCGCTGCTCACATTCGAAACTTCGCTGGCGATGTTTACGCTGGCTCGCGATCCTCAACTCAAATCGCGAGTGGGTTTGTGGACGTTCGGGCTGGCGTCGGGAGCGGCGATTCTCACCAAGGGAATCGCGGGGTTGTTTCCCTTGTTGGCTTTGGCGGTGTTTTGCGCGATTTCGAAGAAGCGGCCAAGATGGGTCAGGCTGGCGCAAATCGTATCGATTTCGGCCGCGATCGCCGCGCCATGGCATCTCTATGAACTTTGGCGGCACACGCGCTGGTTCTGGGCGGAGTATGTGGTGTCGGAGCTGGTCACGCATGCCGTGGGATCGCCTCCGCAAAGCACTCAGGAATCGCAAGCCGGATATTATTTGAAGCGTTTGGCGCTGCTGGACGCTCCGCTGCTGGCGGCTGCTGTGGCAGCGCTGTTCAGAAATCGTCCCCGAGTATTGATCGCGTGGACCGTGGTGGTGCTGGCCGCCGCGATGAGCTTCGAGTACCGGAACACGACATACACGGCGCCGCTGTTGCCGGCTCTGGCTCTGCTGGCGGGCGGAGCGATCCCAGCGCGATGGTCGCGATGGGCGCTGGCTGCCGCCGCAGTACTGTTTGTGGGTAAGGCGATGGCTCCCGCGGAAACCTGGGGCATACCGTTCGGAGCGGAGTCGATGATCCCGGCCGAGCAGGCTCTTGATCGCTACGCTTCTCTCAAGCGCGGAAATGAGTTGATCATCGGCCGCCCGGACGATGGATTTTATTCCGCGTGCCTCGATCTGCCGCGGGTCAGATACCTATATCTCGACCCGAGCACGGAACGCCGCCGCTATGCCCTCGATTTTGAGGAGCTCGGAATCACGGTGACGGCGGCGGATTTCGATCGTCTGCCGGAGCTGAAGCCGGCGTTCGAGCAGCGGCTGCGCGATTGGGGATTGGAGCGCGGAGATCCGATTGCGACGGTGATCCTCGCGCGGGATATGGAGCAGGCAGGCGCGGTCATTCGCGCGCATCCGGAGGCGGATTTTTTGCTTCCGGCGACGTGGGCGGAGCAAGACAATGGCGCACACAGCGCCGTCGATGCCGGTAGCGGGTGGATTCTGCTGCTTTCGCGGCAGATTCTTCAGAAGTCCGCGAAGTGATTCAACGGCCCGGATCCCGCTCCGAGGCCGGGGTTGGCGCGAATCGCCGCGGTGATGAATGCCTTCGCGTTTCGAATCGCCTGGATTAGATCCTGCCCCCTCGCGAGGCCGGCCGTGATCGCAGCCGAATAAGTGCAGCCGGTTCCGTGAGTATGTCTGGTTTCGATTCTTGACGCGCGGAACTGAATGCGCCTTCCGGTTGAAGTGAGCAACACGTCGATTGCGTCGCCTTCGAGATGCCCGCCCTTGACCAACACGTTCGCCGCGCCCATATCGCGAAGCTTCTCCGCGGCTTCAATCACGGACGCTGGATCTCGAACGGCGAGGCCGGTGAGCGCGGAGGCTTCGTCGAGGTTGGGCGTGAGCAGAAAGGCGCGCGGCAGGAGTTTCGCGGTGAAGGCGTGGAGGGCTTGCTTGTCCATGAATACGCCGCCGCTGGAGCCGGCCATGACGGGATCGACCACCAACGGGAAGCCGAAAGTGGCGGCTGCTTCCGCAACGGCCTCCGTCACGGCACACGTCACGGCGAGATTTCCCAACGCTCCGGTCTTGGCGGCTTTTGGAGGGATGTCCTGGACCACGGCTCGAATCTGTTCCGTGACGAGCTCCGGGGACATGACTTCGACGCGGCGAACTCCTTGCGTGTTCTGGACAGTGATCAGCGTGACCACGGCTTCGCCATAGACGCCGAAGCGGTGAAATGTTTTGAGATCGGCTTGCAGGCCCGCCCCGCCGCTGGGATCTGACCCCGCGATGGTGAGAGCGACTGGCGTTTCCACTCCCTCAGTTTACTGACTGGGCGCCGGTGGACAGGTCAGGACGTTATTGACCAGAACGCACGTCCCTGTGTCATTGAGAAATGCGAGACCGGTGATGTTTGTAGTTGCGATGGAATTGGTCATTTGCACGTTGACCGAGCCGACCTCGGCGGCATTGCCGGTGATGGGAAACGTTACCAGGATTTCGAAGGAGCCTCCGTCCGTTGAAGTTGAGAAATAGTTCGCGAAGTTGGACGTGAAATTCGCTGAGACGGGGGCGGAGCCGATGGAATTTCCCGCCGCGTCGTAAAACGTGAATGACATTGGGCCCGCGGAATAGGTGTTGTCGAAACCCCAGATTTGAATGTTCAAATCTCCCGCGATGGCCGTCGCGGCTGCGTTGTCGATGGAAATCGGTATCGGCGCGAGCGTGATGGATGTGGTTGGATCGCCGGTCAATTGCGCGGCGGTGGAGACGGTGAAGGTTATTGTTCCGGCGGTTGTGCCGGTTGAAAATACCGCGCCGGTTTGGCCGTTTAGCATGGCTTGAGTGCTTCCTGGCTGGATGGTGAAGTTGACTGACTTGGCGCCGTTCGCGAAGCCCACGTCGGCCGTTGCAGCGGCCGGAGTCTCGGGATTTGGCGTGAAGGCCATATTCACGGACCCCGAGGCCGGGATCGCCGAAGGAACCGGCAGAGCCATGGTTAAGGTGATCTGCTGGCCGCTCTGCGGATTGGCGGTGTCGAATTCGAGGATCGGGGTCGGCAAAGGAGGGTCGTACGCGGTTCCGTTCAGCGTGTACGTTTGACTGAGCGCGGGGTAGCCGATGGTCAGGGCGCCGGAGTAGATCTGCGCCGCATTGGGCGAAAACGAGACCTGAAGCTGCGAGGCTCCGCCGGGGGCGAGATTGACTGGGGTGCTCACCGGCTGCGCGAGCAGGAAGCCTTGTCCGCTGACGGAGACGCTTGAGATCGTGAGCGGCTGGGCGCTTTGGCTCAGCAACGTAAGCGTGCAGGTAACCGTTTGGCTGAACGGAATGTTGCCGAAGGTGATGGTGGTGCCGTTTCCAGGTCCGGTGCATGGAGAGGACGATGTTAAAGCCGCGGCTGCCTGGACGGTGGCAACGAGCACGATTGAGTTGCTGCCGAGAGAGAAGCTTGCGCTATAGGCCGCGGGCGCTGTGGCGGAGAATTGCACGAACGTGTTCAGGGAGCTGCCAGGGGCAATGGTGACCGGAGTCGGTGGGCTAACGCTGGTGATCGAAAAACCCGCTCCGCTGAGAGAGGGTGAATCGGCGGGAATGGGGACCGGCGCTGTGGTGTTGTTCGTAGCCTGAATGACGAAGTTGTTCGTTGTCCCGGGAGCGAATGCGCCGATGGATACCGTTTGTCCCGAGGACACCGGCGCCTTCTGCGAGCCGTTGACGATCGCGAGCTGAAGCTGAGCTTGCGCGGCGATCGGCGCGAGCAGGAGCAACGCGGCGAAGCGGATCACCGGCGTGGCTCCGGCAACTGCAAGAGTTGCTCGTGTCCGGCGACGGTTCGCAAGGCGTAGAGTGCGTCCGGCGTGACCGCCTCCACGTAACCATCGCCCAGAGCAAAGAGCGCGGTAACAGTAGGGGCAGGGAAGCGAAGCTCGCTTCCGTCGCTCTTGCGCAGGACCAATGAATCCGACGCCACGTAGACCGTGGAGTTCGGAAGCAGGAGCACTGTGCCGGTTGCGGCAGGCAGGGAATCCAAGGTTGTCCCATCGGCAGCCGTAATCCAAACCGTGCCCGAACGGAGCACGGCGAACGTCAGCCCGGATGGCCGCATGGCCATCGATAAAACGGAATCCTCGGTAATGAGATTGAGTGGCGTAAGGGCCTCGTTTTGCCAACGTGCAAACTGGCCGGTTTGCGGGAAGTAGATGGTCGCGCCCGTCGAATCAAGCGCGATCTTGGCATCGCCGGGAGGCGCTGATAGCGTGGACGTCGCGGAGACCATGGCGGATTCGGTCTTCGCCAGGCACAACGTCAAGCTACAAGCTGCGGAAAGAACCTGAGCGGCAACTGGCGGTCCCGCACGAAAACTGCCGCCAGCGCCATAGAGCGGCCGGAGGAGTCGCTGATGGTCGATCATCTGGCCGAGAAACGGCCGGCTTTGGGCAGAAACGCTTAGCGCGGCGACGAGCGTTAGAGTGACGGCCTTCATGGATGGCTCACGATGATCGTCGGCTGGCCGATCACGGTCACGCCGAGGGGCGTCAACGTGGAAGGACAGTTGTTCTGGGACAGTACGACGGTTGAGGAGCAGCTTGAACCTGATCCGCCCTTTGCGGCGACGGCCACGCCCGCGCCCGCGGCTCCCGCCACTGCGAGAGCGATCCACAGCCACTTATGCCTGGAACCGCCGCTGGAGATCGATTGTCCCCCGGCTGATTCCGTCAGGCGCAGAGAGCAGATGGTTCCAGCGTGCGCTTGCCCTTTGCTGGCAGTGATGTGGACATCGAACGAACCGGCTTGCTTGTTCCAGCGCATGCCCCAAACGCTGGCGCGCCCGTCGGCGCGGGTGGTTAGCGTCTCGATTCTCGATCCGCTCGAAAACACGCCGCCCGGCCCGCTCTCTGGAAGCGTAAACGTCACCGTGGCGCCGTCAACCGGATCGCCCGCTTCGCCGGTGATCAGAACCGTGATCCCGCGTGTGGCGCGCGAGCCGGCCGCATAAGTCAGTCCGTCTCCCTCTTCCACGCGAATTTGCAGGCTCGCTGGATCGGCGGCGCGGAGAGGGTCATGCATCAATAGAAAAATAAGTGGAAGAAGAAAGCGCACGCGCGACACACCAGTAAGTGCGTGAACGGCGGAATTACTCTCAGCTCCGGCGGCTGCTTCCTTCCTGTGGCGACATCTGTTCCTGGGCCAGCCAGTAGAGATCGAGCACGTATGCAGCGATCACCAGGTCGCCAAGAATGGTCGCGGACCGTCCGGGCGGAAGAAGCTGGTCGACTGCCCACGCGAGGAACGTGGCCGCGAGCAGCAGACGCTTGAGCAGCGTGGAGGTCGTCGGCCTCAGGTAGATTTGCAGCAGCGCGTAGCCGGCTCCGGCCAAGGCGAGCGGCAGCGCGCTCAGGTATAGATGCATCGAGCCGGGGACGAACGGCAGGTTTGAGACCAGGAGCGAAACAGCCAGCAATACCGATAAAAGTGGAAGAACCCGGAACCCAGCCACCAACGTTACTCCGCTTTATTAATTAGGAACGATGCCGTCGATTCAAAAAAGGCCCGCAAGGTGCTCTCGGCGCCGGGCGGAAGCTTCGCTTCTTCGAACGCCGCGCTCATCAAGCTGAGCCAGCGGTCGCGAGCCTTTTGGTCGATCGCGAACGGCATATGGCGCATGCGCAGCCGCGGATGGCCGCGTTGGTCCAAGTATCGCGGCGGTCCGCCGAATCGAACCACCAGGAAGTCGCGAAGACGTTGCTCGGCTGCGGCCAAGTCGCGGCCGGCGTACATGGGCGCGAGGACATCGTCGCCAGGGATTTGCCGATAGAACGCGGCAACCAAGCGCTCGAAGCCCTCTTCGCCGATGACCGAGTAGACGTTGTATTCTTCCATGCGCGGCCCGAATCTTCACCATAGCGCACCACCGCAGCTCACCAGAAATGAGGGTTTTGATGATATTTTGAGGTAGTCATGCCCGAACAAGCGGTCGTTCAATGAAACGGCTCGCGCTGCTGTTGGTTGCCGGCTTTGCTTTCGCGGCGAAGCCCGGTCCGAAGCCCAAACCTCCTCAACTCACGCCCGACCAGCGCGCCGCGCAGGCGCTGCTGATGCCGCTCAGTTTGCGCGACCGCGTGGCGCAACTGATCCTGGCATCGGCGACGGCGGATGTGGTCAGCTCGACGTCTCCCGAATTTCAGCGGTATCGGCACTGGATTCGCGACCTGCACATCGGCGGGTTGATCATCGCGAACTCCACCCAGAACGGGCAGGTACGCAGCGCCGAGCCTTACGCGACCGCCGTGCTTCTGAATCGTTTGCAGAAGCTCTCGAAGCTACCGCTGCTGGTTGGATCGGATTTCGAGCGGTCGGCATCGATGCGGATTTCCGATGCGGTTCGGTTTCCGTACAACATGGCGTACGGCGCGGCGGACGATCTTGAAGCTTCGCGCTATGAGGGATTGGCGGCGGCGCGGGAAGCTCGATCTCTTGGCGTGCACTGGATCTTCGCGCCGGATGCCGATGTAAATAGCAATCCCGAGAATCCGATCATTAATATCCGCTCCTATGGCGAAGATCCCGACGCGGTGTCGCGGCATGTGGCGGCGTTCATCGATGGGGCGCATTCCGATCCGAAGAATCCGGTGATGGTGACCGCCAAGCATTTTCCAGGGCACGGCGACACCTCGACCGACAGTCATCTGGATCTAGCGCTGCTGGACAAGGACCGCGAGCATCTGGATTCGATCGAGCTGAAACCGTTCGAGACCGCGATCGCTCACGGCGTTGACGCGATCATGACCGCGCACATGTCCGTACCGGCGATCGAACCGGAAGACATTCCCGCGACGGTGTCGCCGAAGGTTCTGACCGGTCTTCTGCGCGATGAGCTGAAGTTTCAGAACATTATCGTCACCGACGCGATGGACATGCAGGGTTTGACCAAGCAGTTCAGCGGCGCGGAGGCGTCGATCCGGGCGCTGATGGCTGGGGCGGATGTGCTGCTGATGCCGCCGGAGCCGGAACGCGTGATTGCCGAAATCGTCAAGGCGGTGCAAAAGGGCCGCATCCCGCGCCAGCGAATCGATGACAGCGCGGCTCGCGTGCTGGCCGCGAAAATCCGGCTGGGCCTGACCAAGAACAGAATGGTCAATCTCGATTCCATTGGCGACGTGATGGACGCAAAGGAATCCGTCGAAAGCGCGCAGCGGGTCTCGGATCGCGCGGTGACATTGGTTCGCAATGAAGGCGACGTGATCCCGCTCAAGGATGCGGATCGGGCCTGCGTTGTAATTGCGGTGCAGAGCCGAGCGTCGGTGAGCGGGGCCAGGTTCGCGCAGGACTTTGCGCGCCGAGCTAAGAACGCACGAATCATCACGATCGACGCGACGATGCCGCGAGCCGAGCTTGACGCCGCGGTTGGCGACACCAGCCAATGTTCCTCGATTGTTGTTTCGGCGAATGTCGCTGTAGCGGCGTATCGAGGCGATGTGGCGCTGGGAGGAGAGCTCGAACCGTTCATCGAAAAACTCACGGAGGGGACGTCGCCGGTAGTGTTTGTCGCGGTCGGCAATCCGTACCTGCTGGCTTCGTTCCCGAAGGTCGCCGGATATTTGGCGACCTTCAGCATCACGCAGCCGTCCGAGACCTCGGCGGTGAAAGCGCTCTTCGGGCAAATTGCGATCACCGGCCGCATGCCGGTGTCGATACCAGGATTTGCCGCCCTCGGCGAGGGGATACAGCTTCCCGCGCGAACGCACTAGAATCGAACTAATGATCGAAATCACTTGGCTGGGGCACGGAACCTATCAGTTGCGTCTTACGACGGGCGAGGTCATCGTCGTCGACCCATGGATTGAGGGAAATCCCAAGTATCCCGCAAAGCATTCGTTCGATCGCGTGGATTTGATTCTGGTCACGCACGGTCACTTCGATCACATTCATGATGTCTTGCCGCTGGCGAAGAAATTTTCGCCGCCGATAGTCGGAATTTACGAGCTGACGCACTGGCTGGAATCGAAGGGCGCGAAGAACACGATCGGCATGAACAAAGGCGGGACCGTCACGGTGGGTCCTGTGTCCGTGACCATGACCCACGCCGTGCATAGCTGCGGTATTCTCGACGACGGCAAGATCATCTATGGTGGCGAAGCGGCCGGGTTCGTGGTACGGCTTCCGGACCGGCGCGTCGTATACTGCGCTGGCGACACCAACGTCTTTACCGATATGCAGCTTATCGAGCGGTTGTATCATCCCGAGCTGGCATTTCTTCCCATCGGCGATTTCTATACCATGAGTCCGCGCGAGGCGGCGCTGGCGTGCCGCATGCTGAATGTGCGCAAGGTGGTTCCGCTGCACTTCGGAACCTTTCCGGCTCTGAGCGGACGGCCCGAGCAACTGGCGGAGCTGCTTCGCGACCACGCCGGAACCGAGGTGTGGGCGTTGGAACCGGGCGTTCCCGCAAAATGGTGAACTCGCGCTTGTGCTGAAGCAAGCGCTGCTTATCACCGCGTTGGTCTTGGCGTTGCGCCTGCCATTTCTCAATCAGGCGATCCAAGGCGACGACCTCTATTACCTCTACGGCGCGGAGCACGCGCAGATCGAGCCGCTCCATCCGAATCACGCGCGCTATGTCTTTCGCGGCGAGATGGTGGACATGCGCGGGAACTCGCACCCGCCGCTCAATTCGTGGATTTTGGGCGGGCTGCTGGCCGCGGCCGGAGACGTAAAGGAAGTCCCGTTCCATCTCGCGTACACGCTGTTTTCCTGGATCGCGGCGATGTCGATGCTCGCGCTGGCGCGGCGGTTTTCGCAACACCCGCTGCTGGCGACGGCGCTGTTCTGCGTCGTGCCCGCCTTCGTGGTGAATGGCAACTCGCTCGAGGCTGACTTGCCGTTTCTTGCGTTTTGGATGCTGGCAATGGCAAGGTTTGTGGATGCGATCGATCGAGATTCCAAGCGGGCTTTGGCTGGGTCGATCGCAGCGTCGGCGCTGGCGGCGCTGGCCGCGTATCAGGCGGTGTTTCTCACGCCGGTTCTCGCGCTGTACGTTTATCAGCAGCGGCGGCGATGGTGGCCGGGATATGTCGCGGCTTTGGCTGCGCCGGTCGCGCTGGGCGTTTATCAGATTTGGGAGCGGGCGAGCAGCGGCGCGATGCCTGCTACAGTGCTCGCCGGGTATTTGCGCTCGTATCACTTTGAAGCGCTCGCGCAGAACGCGCGGGGAGCGGCCGCGCTGGCGGTGCACTTGGCATGGATGGTCTCGCCGCTGATTCTGGTAACTCTGGTTCCGCGAGGCTCGCGCAAGTTGTGGATGATCGCCGGAGTTGCGGCTGTCGCGGCCGCGATCTACGATCCGAATCCGCTCTTCTGGGTGTCGTTGGGGCTGGGCGTGTGGATTCTCGCGTGGTGCTTCGAGCAGGGCTTCCTGGGGTGGTGGATTTTGTTGTTTTTCGGGCTCGGGATGATGGTGTTCTTCGCTGGTTCGGCGCGGTATTTGTTGCCGGTCGCCGCGCCGCTCGCGATTCTGATTTCCAATGCCGCACGTAGGGGCATATTGATCGCGGGCCTTGCCCTGGGACTGGCGCTTTCATTGGGACTCGCGATAGTGAACTATCAGTTTTGGGGCGAAAACCGGCGGTTCGCCGAAACGATCACGAATCAAGCCGCGGGCCGGCGGTTGTGGGCGAATGCGGATTGGGGATTGCGCTATTACCTGGAAGCCGGCGGCGCGCTGCCTCTCGCGAAGGATTCGATGATCCGCGCGGGCGACATGGTGGTGACCAGCGAAATGGGCGCGGCAGTGCGACCGAATTATCCGCTCGCGCCGTTTTCGGAGATCGAGATTCGTCCGCGGATTCCGTTGCGATTGTATTCGCTCGACGGACGTTCCGCGTATTCCGTGGCCTCGCGTGGATTGCTGCCGTTCGAGTTTTCGACAGCACTGATCGACTGCGTACGCGCTGAAATTGCGGTTGAGCCGGAGCTAAGCTATTTCGATCCGAAAGATCCGCGGGCCGCTCCGCAACTGTTGAGCGGGATTTCGACGGACGGCTGGACGGAACAGCAGGCGACCGTGCTATTGAAAGAACCACCGGATGCGAGGAGGATCTCCGTAAAGTTCTACCTTCCCTTCCAAGCGCCCGCGCGGCATGTCTCTCTTTCGGCGAACGGCCGAGTCCTGGCCGAAAGCGATTTGCCGAAGTCCGACGCGATCTACAGCCTGTCCGCACCGGCCCCTGCGAGTGGATCGAGCCTTGCCGTGACGGTCACGGTCGATAAGACGTATAAAGCTCCGGCCCCGGATGAAAGGAACCTTGGCGTGCTGGTTACGGGGATCGGATTTCAGTGAGATATGCTGTTTACGGCATAATGTCGCGGATGGCATAATATGGCATGGGAGGTCGAGTACTCTGCTGAATTTGGCGAGTGGTGGGACGGACTCAACGAGTCGGAGCAGAAGAGCGTCGATTTCAGTGTCAGCCTCCTGCAAGAGCTCGGTCCAGCGCTCAAGATGCCACACTCATCCGGGATCGAGGCGTCGCGTCACGCGCATATGAGGGAACTGCGGGTCCAGCACGCGGGCAAGCCCTATCGCGTCCTTTACGCGTTCGATCCGCGCCGCGTGGCTTTCCTTTTGATCGGCGGGGATAAGACTGGAAGAGACCGTTGGTATGAGGAATTCGTGCCACAGGCCGACGCGATTTACGATCGGCATTTGCGCGAATTGGAGGAAGGAGGGTGACTGCATGGCTCGGAATTTCAAAGAACTTCAAGCAAAGATGAATCCGGCCAGCCGCGCGGAAAACAAAGACCGCGTGCGCGATGAGTTGCAGAGGATGGCCTTGGATGAACTCCGTAATGCCAAGAAGCTTACCCAGGCCGAAATGGCCGAGATATTGGATGTACCGCAAAGCTCGATCTGCCGCATCGAGCAACGCGCGGATATGTATCTCAGCACTTTGAGAAACTACATTCAAGCAATGGGGGGAGTGCTCCAGATTCAGGCTGTTTTTCCTGACGGCGCCGTTTCGATTAGCCGTTTCGGGGAGTATGCGGATCGGTCGTACCAAGTCTTCGCCAGACGGGAGGGGGGCGAAGCCTACCGCCTTGACGCCCGGCCCATCGACGAAGGGCCGCTCCTTTCAACGAAGCCTCTTCGCGCAAACGCTCTGGCTAGGACTCTGAGGGCACTGCATGTCGC
>JASHRP010000785.1 GCA_030037375.1 Bryobacteraceae bacterium
CGAGGCCCGCGCTTGTTGTAGCCGAGAACGTCAATCCGGCGGCGGCCTAACTGGATTTCCATGTATGGCTGTTCGTCGCGGCTTTGCAGCCACCGGGCGACCGGCCTGCGAAGGTCCTCTTCTCGGGCTACATCGTAAAATTTATCGTCAATCACGCGCGGGCTCAAAAGGTCGCCGCGGCAACGCCAGATCGATGCGGCCAGAATTTCGCGGGGAGGCACACGATACCAAAATGACGATGGAGTTTGGCTATAGAACTCCATCTGGCCCTCGATAGCCTTTTTTTCTCCTGGTCGCTCATCAGGTTATGGGTCGCCGTGGTTCCGGGAACCTGAAGCTGCTCCATCAAGGCGGCGATTACGGTCGGGTCCGAATAGTATTCCGTCAGTTTGCTGGATCGGATGTAACAGTAGCGTTCATCGTCGCTGGCCGTGATGGTTAACGGGGCTTGCTCGACAGGTGACGGTTGATCGATGACGGGCACAGGAATTGGCTGGGAAGGAGCACGGGGGGATCGCAGCCGCGCTCGCAACGTGTCAAGAAGCCGCAAGGCATTCGGGTCATTGCCGACATCGATGCGCTTGGGCTTGTTGCCGCGATTGAGGGTGATCTCGATATATCCATCGCGCTGGTTGATCGCGCTTACATGGCGGAAATAGATTTCTTCCGCTGTTGTGGCCGGAGTGATCGTGCGCGTTGGGAGGGAGAACGAACTGCCGGAGAAAACCGCAAAGAACGCATCGGATATATAGACGCACGAAACCACATATTGCGGCGCGGGTCGAATGCCAAAAGGACTGCCGGATTTTTCCGGTATCAGAAGCGCGACGTGATCCGAGTTTTCCAGTTCGATGCCGACGCGCTGCGTGCCCGCTTTGAGGATCGTGTTCTTGGCGCGCTCGATGACTTCCGGCGATGCCGCGTTTACGACCTGGTTCGCCTTGAACAGGATGACAATAGGAAGGACGCCGATCAGAAATCCAAACGGCGAACGGGTGTAGAGCGCACCGGCAACGGCAAGTACGCACGCGAGAATGTAGAGTGGACGCCGATTCCATGCCAAAAACCATAGCAGGCGCGCGGACACCGGCATCCCGGCGGCGATACGTATAGGCTCCATTGCAGTGACGACAGAGACGTATCTCTTTCTGGAACGTTTAGCGTACCAGAACTCTGAGGGGCAGTGGTACTTGTCGATGGTGATTGGGAAATCAGACGTGCGCGCTTCAGTGACCGAAAAGCGCCTCTAGCTGGCGGCGGCCATGCACGACGCGAAGGATAAGCGCGTCCTCGTTTTCCACGCAGTACACAATCACGTATTCTCCCACGGCCAGGCTGCGGTATCCGGGGCCGAAATCTTCCTCACGCGACCGTCCGATATAGGGGAAGCTGGCGAGCGTGAAGAAGCGGTCTGTGATGGTGTCGATCATGCGGTTGGCGATCTCGATGCTGCCGCTTTCCTTGGCGACGTAGAGCCAGATGTCGTCAAGATCGGCTTCGGCGCGTGGCGCGACGCGATGCGCCATCAGCGGGAGGTGGTGAGGTCGGCAAGGAGCCGGGCGCGTCCGCGCTCCTTCACTTCGTCGGCAAGCTGCCGCATTGACTCCTGGGTGATGGCGCGGCCTTCGCCACGGGCCAGGGAAGCGCGGGCGTCGTCAAGCGTCAGAAGGAATTCCGCGCGTTGGCGCTCCCGTTCCTCCCACAAGGCAAGGGCCTCTTGTATCGCGTCCTCTTCCGAGTGAAGCCGTCCGCTTTCAATCGCACGGCGGGCAAAGGCTTTTTGGTCGGGGGTGAGCTGTATGTCCATCGCCTTCAGATTACGGGAAAGCGTGCCTTGAGGCAACTCGCCCGGAAAAACGCTAACCGCCCTTATGAACTCGCGGGGTTATTCCGGGATTACCGTAGTGCCCGTCATGTCCGCAGTAGAGATGACAATTCTCAGGTCCGCCTGTGCACAGGATGACTGGCGTTGAACGGCTTCCGTGATGCGCTTCCCACTGTCCGCGTCCGCCAGTCGAACGGCTATTGAGCCATGCGAGCATCTTCCCGCAGCACTCACAAGCGCCACCAGCCAAATCAAACGCCTTCTCAATCTCGTCTGCCGAAAACTCGTAAATGACGGCCATCGTCAAAACCTGCTTTCGATATTTTACCATCCAAGGAGGGTTTCCAGTGCCGCGTCTCACGGCCAAAGTTTCTGGAATCGCGCCGGGTTGGTGGCGGTGTACTTGACGGTGTGCTGGATGTTGCGGTGGCCGAGGTAATCCTGAATGAGCCGGGTATCCGCGCCCTGGTCGGCCAGGGCGAAGCCGCCAAGCGTGGCGGAGCATGTGCGGATGGGCGCGAAGGGGCAGGGCGGCTGCGGCGCTGTAGGTCTTTAGAAGCAGATTGACGGTCGAGCGGTGGAGCGGCCTGCGCTGTTCGCTGATAAAGAACGTCCTGCCGGTCGGCTTCATGCGGGCGCGTTCTTTCAGCCAGGCGATAATCGCCCTCAGTTCGTCGCCGCGTAACGGGTGCGTCGTCGATAGGCCGCGCTTTAACCGGGCGACGTGCAACACCCGGCTTTCGGTGTCTACCTGGTCCGACACGCGCAAGCCATGCCGAAACATCAGGAGCAACAGGCGGCGGTCGCGGGCTTCGTTCCGGCTGCCCTTCGCCGCCTCGATCAGCCGTTCAACCTCGCGGCTGGTGAGGTGCTTGCGGTCGCGGGCCTCGAAGCGCCAGACCTCTTTTCCCTTGCCGCCCGTCTCGGACTGCCGCCCCTCCGTGTTTCGTGTTTTGCGTGCGCTCATCGTTTTGTCGAGAGTTCGCCCTGCCAGACAGCCCTCAAACCCGCATAAACCGGACGGGGGGCTTTCCGACTATCGACGAAATGGCTCATTTTGTCGAGAGTGAATGAAACACGGCGGGGGCAACATATAGAAACGCCTCAAACAAGGCCGAACAGCTTACCGGCCATCTTGCCGACGATCAGCCGGAAGAAGGCCGGATCGTCCATCATCTCGTCCGCGACAGCGCGTCCGAACCATTGATAGACCTCTTGCGGCGGCGGCTCCTTCAATTCCGGCAGAGGCGTTCCTTCGACGCTCGCCTTGAACGCCTGCCACTGCTTCACGCATGCTCCATGGAATGATTTTAAAGAATGGGCGGGGTCGTAAGGAAGAAAGGGTTCAAGGGAAAGAAACCGTCAGGTTGCGGTCCCTTGCTTCGCGCTATTGAACGGGTGCCGCTTCGCTCTGGCGCGCGCCGCAACACGGGCAAGGTTTTCCGTTCGGAATCGGTCGCAGGGAACGGCGCGTGCGCGGGTCGATCTTCGTACAGCGCGGGCAATGCCAGCATGAGCAGGTTTGATCGTAACGGACCACGCTCCGGCAGCCCATGCACCAGTGACAACCTTTCCCGCAATACCACGTCCATTCCGCGTCGGGCCTGAACAGAACCGGCTTCATCGCCGTTCCGCAGTCGCGGCACGGCGGGCCGGGTTTCTTCGGCGGCTTCCGCTTGCTGCGCTTCACCGCTTCCAGCCGTTCGCGGACAAGCGCCGCGAGGCTCGCGCATTTGCCGCACAGGTCGTCCTCGTCGGGTTCGAGCGCGCGGAGACAGACGCGGCATTTCACGGTTGTATCTTGACACTGACATTTGAGATGCGGGAACCCCTGATTTTATTGGCTTCCGTTCGCGTGTCGAATGTCACCCTTAAAGAGAAAAAAAGCCGGGGCAGGGTGCGCCCCGGCTGGCTCAGGTTCCCAGCAAAAGGAGAGGGAACGAAAATCAACGAAGTGTTATCATGGGGTTCGCTTCTTTAGCCATCTGGCAAATGCGATCATCAAAGCACATCCAGTAACGAACACTGCTATTCCAATGGAAATCCGAAGTGTAGTCAACGGATGGACGATCCAGCCGGTAAGTCCCATTAAAGCGAACCACCATAAAAGGGATGCCCATGACTCGCTTTTGAGGACAAGCCCTGCAAAGCACCCGAGCGCAAATAAGGCCCCTATGGTAGAGGCCATCACAATTTCATCATGACCAACGAAAAATGTGCTCATGCGCTGGGTATAGCCGAAGGAAGTGGTTCTTTATTCCTGCTGGTCTAGGCACAGCAATCTTGCCATAGCGTCCGCGCCGGTCAAGAGTCCTGAAAGGGCCGACACACCAAGGTAAATCCCGGAGCCGAGCGTTTCTGCGCCCGCTGCCTGCGGAATCCGGGGCATGTGAATAAGCGTTCCGGGAAATGGTGAATAGGGATTCCGGGAAATGCTGGAAGGCGATTCCGGCGGGATGTGGAAGGGAAATCGGCCCAGCCCGGAATCGTTATTCACATCCCCGGAATGATTTTCTGAAGAAGCTTTAATCGAAGCGGCGGCGCTGGACACCGGCGGGGCGAAG
>JASHRP010000786.1 GCA_030037375.1 Bryobacteraceae bacterium
AAGAACTGTTCCGTGTTCAACCGTGAGTTGAACAAAAAGGCGAACTCGATATAGTGCGCTTCGAGATAGTCCCGAAGGCACTCCAGCATAGTCGTTTTGCCGGTTCCGACCTCGCCCGTCAGGACGATGAACCCTTTGCGGGACTGTACTCCGTAGACCAGGTTTGCAAGCGCTTCTTCATGCTGGTCGCTGCGGAAAAAGAATGCCGGGTCCGGGCTGAGGCTGAAGGGGCTCTCCGAGAAGCCGAAAAACGCATTATACATAAAGGGCTTGCAAGCCTCTCTCTTCTCTGGACTTACATAGATAGTACCATGGGTTGGTACAGCCGCAAATGGTTTTTCGGTTTACTTGGTACTGGCCAAGCTACTGGGTCTAAAGGCATTGGCCGGGCATCGCCAAGCCTCGACTCGACCACCCGGATAAGCGAATTGCCCTATCCCCCTGCCTACAGACGCAGGTTCTAAGTGTCGATTTCCTAAGAGGAGCGTGCCTTGTCCTGCGTAACATCATGAATCGCGAAGGTCCTACTGTGCTCGCGCGGCTGTCGGCTGCGGGGGGCATCCTGGCGGGATTGCTCGGAGCCGTTGCGCTGATCGAGCGACCGCTGAGATTAGGTCACGGATTCGGGATCGCAGTCAACACCGCGGTCTGCCTGCTGATCGCGGGCGCGACCATTGCCTGCGCGAGCTTACTTCCCAGGTTCTCCGCTAAAGCATCTCTCTGCGGCGGCTATTGCCTGTTGATCATCGCGGGCTCCGCGCTCGCCGGCTACGGGCTCGACGCACAGCCGGCATACTCAAGGATTCTCGCTGCGGCAGCCTTCGTTGTGGTTGGGGCCGGCCTGTGCCGGTTCGGGTGGAAGCGGCTGATACTGAATCGCACGTTGTGGCTGACCGTGCTGCTGGGCGGGGCCGCGGCGGGGGTCTCGCTGCTCACTTGGGTTGCCGTCTCCGCGGAGTATCGAAGAGCCGCCGTCTCCTCCCCGGTTCCGAACTTCATGCTGTTCACGACGTTCGTCAAGGGGTTGGCCGTGGCGTTCGCCGTTTTCTTGTGGCGAAACAGCCGCGACCGGATATCGCGCGCCGAGACGCTGAATAGCAGCCTTCAGGATAAGGTCGCGGCGAGGACCGCGCAGTTGCACGCGATTTTCGAAGCGGTGCAGGTGGGAACCTGGAGCCACGACCTGGTTTCCGGCAACGCGCTTTGGGAAGGAAAGACCAACGAGATTTTCGGATTCCCGGCGGGACGAACGGGAATCGGCATTGCGGAGATGTTTGACCGAATCCATCCGGAGGACCGGGCGAAAGTCGCGGAGGCGGTGCGCCGGGCGAGCGAGACAACCGGCGAGGATGGCGACGAAGGCGTGGATTTGGAATTTCGCGTCATCTGGCCGGATGAATCCGTCCACTGGGTCCTGGCCAGAGGCGGGGTTTCGCAGTTCGCGAAGGGAAAGCCGGCCTGCTTGAGCGGAATCACCCTCAACATCACGCGATTGAAGGACGCGGAGCTCGCGCTTCAAAAGAGCGAAGCGTCGGTGCGCAAGCTGAATGAGGCGCTGGAGAAGCGGGTTCGTCTGCAGACGCGGGAATTGCTCGAATCGGAGAAGCGATTCCGGCTGATGGTGGAGGGTTTGAACGACTACGCCTTCTTCATGCTCGACACGGACGGCAAGGTGATGAGCTGGAACCTGGGCGCGGAGCGAATCAGCGGCTACCTTGGCGCGGAGATTATCGGCAAACATTTTTCGATTCTTTGTACGCAGGAGGATGTCGAGCACGGCCATCCCCAGGAGGAGCTGAAGCTGGCCGCGGAACATGGGCAATTCGAAGAGACGGGATGGCTGGTGCGGCGCGACGGCTCGCGATTCTGGGCTAATGTCGTGATCACGGCGGTGCATGATGACGCCGGGGATCTTTGCGGCTTCTCGCAATTGACTCGGGACATCACCGAACGCAAGCTGGCGAATGAGCAGTTGGAAGAGCAGCGGCGCAAAGCCGAGGAATCGAGCCAGGCCAAGAGCCAGTTCCTGGCATCGATGAGCCACGAGATTCGCACGCCGATGAACGCGATTCTAGGCATGGCGGACCTGCTGTGGGACACCGAGCTGGACGGCGATCAGCGCCACTACGTCGAGATCTTCCGCCGCGCAGGCGCGACGCTGATGGAGCTGATCAACGACATTCTGGATTTATCCAAGATCGAATCGGGCCGGCTGGAGCTGGAGAAGCGGGAATTCGACGCGATCGCGGTAGTGAACGATGTTGTGGAGCTCCTGCTGCCGAAGGCCCGCGATAAGGAGATTGGCCTGCAATCGAGGATCGCGGCGGGGGTCTCGGAGCGTGTGATCGGCGATGCGGCGCGGTTGCGCCAGATCCTGATGAACCTGGTCGGCAACGCCATCAAATTCACCAACGCGGGCGAAGTGGCGGTATCCGTCGAACCGGCTGAGGGTGGCCGGGCCGGGGAGTTGAAGTTCGCGGTCTCCGACACGGGAATCGGAATTCCGGCCGACAAACTCTCCGAGATTTTTGAAGCGTTCGCGCAGGCGGATGCGTCGACTACGCGGAAATACGGCGGCACCGGATTGGGCCTGACCATCAGCAAGCGCCTGGTGGAATGCATGGGCGGCCATCTCGGCGTGGAAAGCGAACAGGGAGTGGGAAGCGTTTTCTACTTCACGACGCTCTTCGGAACTCCGGCCGCACCGGCTGGCGTGGCGGAATCTGAGCTGAACGCCGCGCCAGCCGCGCGGGCTAGCGAAGTCGGGAACGCCAAGATCCTGGTGGCGGAGGATTCTCCGGACAATCGGTTCCTCATTCAGGCGTATCTCAAGAACTCGCCATACAAGGTCACGATGGTGCAGGACGGGAGAGCCGCGCTCCAGCGCGTGCGCCAAGAGGAATTCGACGTCGTATTGATGGACATCCAGATGCCGGTCCTCGACGGATTGTCAGCCACGCGCGCCATTCGGGAGTTCGAGCTCGAGCAGGGGCGCAGGCCAGTTCCCATTCTTGCGATCACGGCGAACACGCATCGCGAAGACGTGCAAGCCACCCGCGATGCCGGATGCACCGGTCACTTGCCCAAGCCGATCTCGAAGGCCGGTCTGCTGCGCACGTTGCGGGAGTTGCTGAATCCCGGTGCGGATGAACCCGCCAGCACGAACGAGGAAGCGCCGGCGCAGAGTTTGGAGGCGCTGGCTCCGCGCTACCTGTCGGCCTGCCGTAAGGAATTGCCGGAGATGGTCGCGCTGCTCGCGGCTTCGGATTTCGAACAGATTTCGACACGCGGCCGGAACATGAAAGGCGCCGCGCGTTCCTACGGATTCCCCGACCTGACCGATATCGGCGGGAAGCTGGAGAAGTCGGCTCAACAGCGGAATGCAGAGGCGATCGACAAGCAACTGTTGCGGCTGGCGAACTATCTGGACAGCTTTCCCAATCAGCCCGATCAGGTCCCGGAGCGGAGGTCAGCGTAGTTTTCGCTATAGTAGCGATTTGGCAACCTTTCGGGTCCTAAGGAACTCGCCGGCACAACGGAGCCTGGCGCGGACGGTACTAGCGGGGTTCCTGGAGCGTTCGGGGACCGCGCCGGCCCTGTGCCGACTTTCGATTCTCTTCGGAGTGGTCCTGCTCAGCGGGTGCCAGAGTCTTCCCGGACCGTACGCGCCTCCCGAACAACGCCAGCCGTTCGAGAACTTCGCGCCGTACCGGATTCACAAGATCGTCGATATGGGCGAGCCCGACGCGAATCAGCATATCGTCACCGGAATTGTCGGCGATAAAGGTCCGTGGCGCTGGACCAACAAACGGGTGGAGGTTCGCGTGTTTTTGCGGACGAATCAGATGCTGCGCTATGTGATCGACTTCAGCATCGTGGACGCGACCTTCAAGGATACCGGACCGTTAGAGTTTTCTTTCGATGTCAACGGCCATGTTGTTGATCATATGCGATATACGTCCCCAGGGTCGGAGCATTTCGAGAAGCCGATACCGGAGGATTGGGTGCAGCCGGGGAAGGACGCAATCCTGGGAGCGGAGGTCGACAAGGTCTGGGTTTCGCCGGCGGACCATCAGCCTTTGGGCTTCATTCTGACGCGGATGGGACTGCTTCAGGAATGATCTTGGCGCTCTCCGCGCTGCTCGGCGCGGGTTTGACGGCGGCGGCTTGCTACGCGATTGGGGTTCTGCTGATCGACCGGCTGGGAATCGCGCTCTACCGGTTCGAACGGATTCCGCTCGGGTTCACTCTGGGCGCGGCGTGCCTGCATCTGGCGGTCTTCGCGATTCTGACTTTGCACCTCGCGTATTGGCCGGTGTTCGTACTGGTATTGTGCTCGGCCATTGCCGCGGCGGTGGTTCGCGGGTCATGGCGTTTGCAGGGCGAGTTCGGCAAGCCTATCAGCCAGAACCTAAAACGCGTTTGCATTCTTTTGTTTGGACTCTATACCATTCTGTATTTCTTTCATGCGTGGGCTCCGGAGATGAGCCCGGATGGTTCGGGGTATCACCTCGGTTATGTGGCTCGTTATCTTCGCGCTCATGGCTTCGAGCGAATCACCACCGACATGTATGCTGCTCTGAGCGAGGGGATCGAAATGATCTTCGTGCCGGCGTTCGCGATCGGACAGCATTCGGCGGCAGCATTGATTCATCTGGTTTTTACGGCATCGTTAGCGCTCGCGATCTTTGCTTATGGAAGGCGACTCGGGAAACCGTGGGTCGGAGCGGCGGCGGCATTCCTGACATATGCGAGCCCGATTGTCGGGATCGACGGGACCAGCGCTTATAACGATCTGGGTGTCGCGGCGGTTGTGTTCAGCGCATTCTATTGGCTCGAGATTTGGGACGCGACGCGCGAACGGGCCGCGCTGGTTCCGATCGGGCTGATGTCGGGATACGCTTACGCGACCAAGTACACGGCCGCTTTGATGCTGCTGTTCGCGTTCGGATTTGTGGTCATGAAGGCGCGGCGGCTGAGACCGCCCATAACTGTTCTTCTCTTTTCGTTCCTGATGATTGCGCCATGGATGATCAAGAATTGGATCATCCTCCGGAATCCCGTTGCGCCGTTCGGAAACACGATCTTCCGCAATCCTTATTTCCACCCGATCTTCGAGACCGAGTACACGCGCGCGCTGCAAGATTACGGGGTTACCGACAAGCGCACTCTTCCGCTGGAGGTGACGATTCGAGGAGACAAGACGCAGGGGTTAGTGGGATTGATATTCCTTGCCGCGCCGATTGCCCTGTTAGCGTTGCGGTTTTCAGCCGGCCGGAGGATGCTGTTGTTGGCCCTGCTGCTTGGGCTTCCTTATTACTACAACATCGGGACTCGATTTCTGATTCCGTCCTTGCCGTTCATCGCGATGTCGATGGCGCTGGCGATCGGGAACTATCCGGCTGCGCTCGGGGCGGTGATGATTTTTCATGCGTTCTTCTCGTGGCCATCGGAGATCCGGCGCTACAGCCGGCAGTATGTCTGGCGATTGGATCGGATTCAGATTCCGCAAGCTTTGCGGCTGGTGCCGCAGGATCGTTATTTGCGCAGCGTGAGCCAGGAGTACAGCGCGGGCAGAATGGTGGAGGCGACGGTGCCAAAGGGCGAGCGAATTCTCGCGACGACGGGTGTTCCTTACGCGTACTGTAATCGCGATTTTTTAGTGAGTTACCAGGCAGCTCTCAACCAAACCTTGATGGACTCGATCGACATGGGTTTCGTTCGCGATTATCAGCCGACGGTGACGTACACGTTCACGTTTCCCGAGCGGACGGTGCGGCGCGTGCGGGTAATCGAAACCGCGAAGATGGATCAGCCTGACGTGGAGTGGGCGGTGCACGAGATGCGGGTTCTTCATAAAGGCGTCGAGTTGCCGCGGCGGCCGGAATGGAGATTGCGGGCGTGGCCGAATCCGTGGGAGGTGCGGCTCGCGTTCGATAATTCGCTGGCGACGCGCTGGCGGAGCTGGGAGGCGATTCAGCCGGGCGCATACCTCGACGTGGACTTCGGGAAAGATGAAGTAATTGATGAAGTACTTCTGGATGCGTCGCCTTTTTATGAAAAGGTACAGACGCAAGTTGAAGCGATGGATGAAGGCGGAAAGTGGCGGGTGATCGGGAAGGATCCGAAGGCGGAGCTGGCGGACCGCACGCACTACAGCATCCGCTTGGCTGCGACGTACGAACTGAAGGCTCGCGGGATTCACTATTTGATTGTCGGCGACGATTACAGCGGCGTGGACGATATTCGCGACGATCCGGCTGCGTGGGGCTTGACTCAGGCGGCGTCGGGATACGGGATTCGGATTTACAAGGTCAAGGACTAGCCATGGCGCTGTTTTTGGGCGTGGATGGCGGCCAATCCGGCACAGTGGCAATGGTCGGGGATGAGTCCGGCCGCGTTTTGGGAGTGGGGCAAGGGCCGGCGATTCGGCATGACGGAGCGCTGGCAACGGCGATCGACGTGGCGTTGAAGGCGGCCGGAGGGTTCGGACCGATTTTCGAAGCCGCGTGCTTTGGGTTGAGCGGCGGAACAGCCGGCCGCGAGGCGTCGATTCGTGAGCAGGTTCGCGCGGAGCGATACGTCTTCACGCACGATGCCGCGATCGCGCTTACGGGAGCGCTGGACGGGAAACCGGGGATCATCGTGATTGCGGGCACGGGGTCGATTGCTTTTGGACGGAATGCGGAAGGCCGCGAAGCTCGCGCCGGAGGTTGGGGGTATATCTTCGGGGATGAAGGTGGCGCGTTCGATTTGGTTCGCCAAGCTGTGCGTGCGGCGTTGAGGCAAGAAGAGGGCTGGGGCTCGCCGACGGTGCTGCGCGAAATGCTGCTGACGGAGACTGGGTCGGAAAGCGCGAATGACTTGATGCATCGGTTTTATACGCCGGGGTATCCGCGAGAAAGGATTGCCGCGCTCGCGCCGATGATCGATCACGCGGCGACAGCGGGAGACGCGGTCGCGCAGGATCTGCTCAAGTCGGCGGCGCAGGAGCTGGCCGGGCTGGCGGGAGTGGTCCGGAGGCGCATTTTTTCGACCGAAGAGCGAGTCGAGTTGAGCTACAGCGGAGGCGTATTTCGTAGTGAAGTGTTGCTGGCGCGATTCCGGATGCTGGTGGAGCTCGACGAGCGTAACTCCTGCATCGCGCCGTTGCGCTGCCCGGCGGCGGGGGCGCTGATGGAGGCGTATCGGGCAGCGGGCGTCCATTGCTCTCTAAAAATCGTTGGCCAACTACAATTTGATAAATGAATTTAGAACCGGTCTCGCACTTCTTCTATTCGGATCGCCTGAAGCTGCAGTTCTGGGATTGGGGCACCGACGATAAGCCGGTGTTGATTTTGGTGCACGGGGGGCTGGACCACGCGCGCAATTGGGACTGGGTGGCTCGGGCGCTGAACCAGGATTATCACGTGTACGCGGTGGACCTGCGTGGGCACGGCAACAGCGCGTGGGCTCCGGGGGCGCTGTACAGTGTCGCCGAGCATGTTCTGGATCTCTCCGGAATGGCGGACGTCATTCACAAATTCCCCGTGACGATTATCGGGCATTCGCTGGGCGCCGCGGTGACGCTGCTGTACGCGGGCGTGTATCCGGAGCGGGTGAAGAAGGTGGTTGCGATTGAAGGCGTGGGGTTGCCGCCGGCGCGGAAGTTGGAAGAGCGCCCGGCCGCGGACCGGATTCGCGATTGGATTGAGCGAGTACGCAGCGCGGAGAATCGGACGCCGCACAGTTACCCCGATCTCGCGTCGGCGGTTCGGCGGATGAAGGAGGCGAATCCGTTTCTATCGGATGCGGTCGCGCAGCATCTGACGCTGCACGGCACCAACTGGAACGCCGACGGGTCGATCATTTGGAAGTTCGATAACTTCGCGCGGCTCGGCGCGCCGTATGGGATGAACCTGAGCGAAGTGACCGCGGTGATGAGCCGGATCACCTGCCCGGTCCTATTGTTTTGGGGCAGGCAGAGCTTCGCCGTGGATCCGGATGACGCTCCCGAAGCATCGGCGATACACGACCGCAGAGTGGTGAAGGTGGATCACGCCGGGCATTGGGTGCACCACGACCAGCTTGAGATTTTTCTGCAAGAAACGAAAAAGTTTTTAGCCGCGAATGGACGCGAATAAACTCCGCGGATCTACTTCTTGGCGGTTCCCTGCACGTACAGAGCGTGGTAACCATTGAGCGACCACTCCGTGCCGGTCACCTGCATGATATGGCCCGCGTGATCGATCGCCATTTGACGGAACGTGGTTTGGCCGTCGCGGCGAGGATCGTGTTCCTCTGCCATCAGCATGTAGAGCGTACCGTCCTGGGTCAGGAGGCCGATCGGCTCGCCATTGCGCATGCACTTTTGCGCGCAGTCGCGATGCTTTTCGCCGTGTTTGCCGACTTCGAGGTAGCAGGAAAAATCCACGATCTCGCCGGTTACGGTTTTCACCGCGCCGCCGGGGTTCGGCTTTCCGTCGACCGATGCGCCGATGGTGGTGGAGCTCCAGGGCTGGGCGGGCTTTTCGCCCAGAGTTCCCATCGGCTTCGAGTAGGTTCCGCCGTCCGCGCCGACGGTCATCTGCGGCTGGAGAATTCCGGATTTCGATTGAGCCGGCAGAGAAACGACGGCAGCGAACGCGGCGGCTGACCAAACAAGAGCTTTAATCAAGTTCGTCATGGCCGTATTCTATCACCGCACGCTTATCGCTAAAATGCGTCTCAGTTATCTGTCGGGATCTTTTCGATATGGTCGATGATCAGAACGTCAAGCGGCATGGCGCTCTTCTCTAGCCGAAGACCGAGCTGCGATTGCATCGCGCTGGCGACATCCGGCGCGGGGTCGTCTGCATCCAAGTTTCCTGCGGCTTCGGGTGCGGGCGCCACGTTCGGCCGGGCGAAATGCAGCTTGAAATCGTAGAATCCGGTCAGACCAGTCCTGTCGACCAGGCGAACGCCGGAGCCGATACCGTTCTGGAGGGTGCGCAGAAGGGACGCCATCGATTGTCCGCGCGCGTTAATCCACATCTGCCCGTTTATACCCCTGGATCGCATCGCAGCCTTATTGTCGTCCGGCAGGATCGTGTACCCGTCGCTGTCGAGGTTGGGTCCTCTTGCGACGTTGGCTTGGAGTTGAGCAAGGGCTTTCTCGGTTTGAGCCCGGACCTCCGCGGGATCCGCCGGTCTGGGGCCTCGTTGCTGTACAGGGGCAGGCTGCTCCGCGGCCGAGGGCTTCATCTTTACGCCGCTTTTCGCGACGACGATATCGTATACCGTGAAGTCTTTCTTGGCGCAGTGCATGCTGATCTTGAAGCGATCGATCAGCAGGTTCTGGAGCATGAGATTGAACTGCTCCTGAGTGGTATCCGGCGGAATAATCGCGGAGAAGTCATAGCGCTCCATTGTCAGCCAATCCGGCCCCGAAAGTTGATCGGGCAGAACGCCAAACGCACGCAGCAGTGCGTTGCGCATATCGATTTTGCCCGACATCCGGCCCGGATCGGTGCTGCCGGGGCCGCCGCGCAGGCCCATAATGGTGACCGCGCCACGAGCGGGAGTTGCCATTGGCCGGACCGATGCAACTTCAAATTCGAGCTTCGGCCCACTGGCTGGCTGGCAGGCTGGGAGATCGGGCTTAATTTCGAACTGGCCGAACAGCGCGCCGGCCAGGATGAGGCTTATCGCAATGGTTGCTCGCATCGACCCTCCCGATTGCGGCTTTCTTCTTACAAGACTCCTCCCGGCGTTGCGCCGATGATGGCCTTGCCGCGGTCGTTCAAATCCGCTGGCATCCAGCCGGAATCCCGCTTCAAATAAATGCGGTAGGAGCCAGAGCCGGCCGCAATCCGTTCCGCGCAGTCGATCCTGATTATATTCGACGCTTCCGTAAATGTCAGGGTGTCTCCGGTTACCTCACCCTCGATATCGAATCCAGGCTGCCGCTTGAACGATGCGACGTAGCGGCCGTAGCCGGGTATCGATTTCCTGTTGATCCAGACGTTTCCATTGCGTGACGCGGTCAGTAAAATCCTTGCGTCCGCACGTTCAGCTTGTCGAGCTCGCCGAAGTAAATGTGTACCACAAGCTTCTGCCCGGTAACGCGGTCGCGATAGAGATCGAGGGCGAGCGAAGCACCGTCCTCGACAACCACGGGAGCGGGATACTTTCCGGGCATGATGTCTGGGGAGCTCGTGAGAACCTGCAACTGGGGGTTGCGTTCGCCTCGGTGGCCGAAGCTGATTTGGTAGGTTTGGGGCATGCCGGGCCGCGGTAGCTGCTTGTCTACTCTAACCTCGTAAGAGGCTGTCACCTTGCGGATGTTATCTGTCAGGGACTGCAGAAACCCGATCGATACTGCGCCTCTGGAGATCGAGCTATTCGCAGCCTGAAAGCTCTCGACATAGTCCCGTGAGGCATCTTCCACCCAAGTGTCGAGCACGAGTCCCGGCTCCGGCGCGGCTAGCGTCATTGCAGGCATCGCGAAACCGCCAATGTTCTCGGGATCCCTTTGCGAGGGTCCGAACAACCGCGCCAGGGCTATATCCTTGTCGATACCAGCGGGCAAATTGGCGATTCGCTGAAGGACGTTCTGATGCTCCGCTGTCATCGGCATCTCGTTTGGGGTTAGGTACGCCCCGTCCATAGTGACTCTGTGTCCATGTTGCGGGTGGGGGGGCACCCTCTGGGCGGCTGGCTGAGCCTGAGGAGGCGGATCGAAGAACGGATCGAATAGGAGCGAAGCGCGGGCGGATTGCAGGGGCAGCGCGAGGAGCGTTCGGGAATCTGGAGCAATGGCCTGGCGCGCGGGAGATCTGTGGACCACAGCGAGTCCAACGACGCACAGGAGCAGGAGCGCGACGGCTGCGCCCGGTCCTGGAAGCATTTGCGAGATTGTCGCCGGATGGCCGATCAAGCGTCCGATGCGCTGGACCAGCGACCCGCCGTCCGCTGCTGTTGCAAGCCGAAGACGCGAGGGTCTGCGAGCTTCGATTCCAGCGAGGGCCCGGGCGTACGCGCCTACGTCGCCTCCGCAAACTGCGACGGCGAGATCGTCGCAGCAGGCTTCTCGTTCCGCACGGATTTCTTGAGAGACCCACCATACGGCGGGATGATAGAAGAGCACGGCCTCGGCGATGCTTTGCAGAATGTTGACCAGATAATCATTGCGGCGGATGTGCGCGAGCTCATGCGCCAGGAGCGCGATCACATGCTCGGCCGGAAGACCGGTTAAGGCGCTGATCGGCATCAACACGACCGGCCGGAACCAGCCAACCACCATCGGAGTCTCGACCAGAGTCGACAGCAGCAGCTTCGCGCGGGGCGCGATCGCCATCCGACGCATCAGCGCGGAGAATGCTTCCAGCCACTCCTCGGGAACCACATGGACGCCGGCCGATCGCAACTGCAAAGCGAGCCGGCATCCGCCGATCAGGCGAATCGAAAATACCGCCACGCCCGCCAGCCAAGCGGCTACGACATACGGCAGAGCGCTCAGCGAAACTTGTATTGCTTGACGATTGGAGCGCGCTAGGCTATCGGAAAGCGCCGCGTATGTCACCAGCGGCGCTGCGACCATTGCGACCATCGCCGCGCAGGCGAGTCGATAACGGGCAGGGGCGGAAAGCGTTTGCGCCAACGCCGCGCGCACGATTGCGAAAGCCGCCGCGATTACCGTGCCTTGCCACAGAAAGTGGAGAAGTGTCCAACCGAGCCGGCTCACCCAAGCCTGCGAGAGCAGCACCATGGCGTTAAGTCCTCCCCTTCTCAAAGTCATCCAGCATGCGGCGAATTTCCTCCAGATCCGCATCCGATGCCGGCTTCGCCGTCAGCGCGCCCAGCACCAGGTTCTTGGCTGAGCCTTCGAAGGCGCGCGCAAGCACGTCCGCCGCGATCTGGTTCTGGGTTTGTTGCTTCGGCGCGGCGGCCTCATACACGTGGGATCGAAAACGTTCGCTGCGCGACAGAAGGCCCTTTTCGGTCATCAACTGCATCTGCTTTAGCGTGGTCGTGTAGCCGCTTCCCTTCCCCAGTTGTTCGTGCACTTCCCGAACGGTCGCCGGGCCGATGCGCCACAGGGCCGCGAGGATATCGAGCTC
>JASHRP010000787.1 GCA_030037375.1 Bryobacteraceae bacterium
GCGGTGCCTTGGCTGAAATAGGCTGGAATTCCAGCGCGGCGTAAAGCCTCTTCTACCGCCGGTTGATATCGATCCGGATTGCGCAGCAAGATCGCGATTTGATCGAACGCGATTTTCTCGCGAGCCAACTTCAGAATCCGGCGCGCGATCTCCGCGGCTTCCAGACCCTCTCCCGGAGCAGAGAACATTTCGAAGCCTTCGCGATTCGCGCACGGCGTGGCCGCGGACGAAAACACGAACCGCCGCAAATGTTCGATGGCGGCAGACGGCGGGTCCGTATCCAGATTTTCCGCCGGGCCGAGGATCTCCGAAATCCCATCTTCGTCCGATGTCACGGCGGCCAAGACATCCTCCGCGCCGCCGATCAGCTTCGCGAAAAACTGCTGGTGCGCGCGCGTCTCCAGCCGGGCGTCCAACAGGAGCACGGGCAGGGCAATGCGCGACGCCGGTTCGGCCGCGAGCTCAAACAACTCCGCCAGATCCGCCAAGCGGCGCGATGCCAATTCCTCCTGGTACGCCGCCAGCAGAAGTCCTAGATCCTTACCCGAGCGGCCGTGCGCGGACAACTGTGGCGGCGTCACTCCTGCCAATCGCAACTCCGCCAGCGTTCGCGCGAGAGCTCGCGCGAATCCCGGCAGCCCCGCAACCGGCTCGAAATAATCGAGCGCTCGATCCGCCCTTGCGCCGTGCGCTGCCCGCGCGGCAATCGCTTCGAGGCCGAGAGATCCGACCGGCGTAAGGCCCTGAGCGGCCATAACCGGCCGGGCCAAGCTGGCGGCGAGCTGGGTGGCGGTCGAACGGCGTAGCCCCGCAGCGCCTCTGCCTGAGATGGCCAGTAGGTCACCCGCCAAACGGCCAGGAACGATGACAAGCGCCTCGGAATAAACCTCAAGGAACGCCCGTGCCGCAGCCAGTACCCTGCCGTTTGACGCTGATTTTACAAGCCTGCGGGGCATCTACTCCTAGTCTAACGGCCGCGCGAAATTTTTTTTCCCGATCCGGTAACCACAGCCCTCGCGCGGTCGTTATTACAGTTAACTAATCCCCGTTACGACAGCGGGCGCTCTCACCCCTTTTCACCCATAAAGAAGCGCCCGCTACTCTCTCCCTGGTGGCTGTAATCCCCAATCCACATCACGCGTCGAACAGCGCCGAGCTCAGGTACCTCTCCCCCGCGTCCGGCAAAATCACCACCATCGTTTTGCCCTTCATCCCCGGCTCGCGAGCCACCCGCACCGCCGCTGCGACCGCCGCGCCGCAGGAGATCCCCGACAGAATCCCTTCCTCTCGCGCCAGCCGCCGCGCCATATCGATCGACTCATCATCCCCCACGCGTTCCACCCGATCCACCATCTTCAAATCGAGCGTCTCAGGAATGAACCCCGCGCCAATCCCTTGAATACCGTGCGGGCCGGGGCTCATGGGCTTTCCGGCAAGCGTCTGCGAGATCACCGGGCTGCCTTCCGGCTCCACCCCGATCGAAATTAGCGGATGCTTCTTCTCCAATTTGATGTATCGCGAAATCCCCGTAATGGTCCCGCCGGTCCCGATCCCTGCCACCAAAACATCGACCGCGTCTCCGGTGTCCTCCCAAATCTCCGGACCCGTCGTCTCGAAGTGAATCTTCGGGTTGGCAGGATTCTGGAACTGCTGTAACAGCACATAGCGATCCGGATCGCTCGCGACCATCTCTTCGGCCCGCTCGATCGACGCCTTCATTCCTTGCGAGCCCTCCGTCAGGATCAAATTCGCGCCCAGCGCCCGCAGAACTTTTCTTCGCTCCAGCGACATCGTCTCCGGCATCAGCAGCGTGACCTTATATCCGCGCGCCGCGCCCACGAACGCAAGCGCGATACCCGTGTTCCCGCTGGTCGGCTCGATCAATTCCTTGCCGGGCGTGAGTACGCCGCGTTTTTCCGCGTCCCAAATCATCGATGCGCCGATGCGGCACTTGACCGAGTACGCCGGATTTCGCCCTTCGATCTTCGCGAGCATCGTCACCGGCAGCCCCGCCGTAATCCGGTTCAATCGCACCAGGGGAGTGCGGCCGATGCTGAAGGAGTTGTCGTCGTATACAGGCATCAAATGTCTACCGGCATCAAATGTCCCAGTTGGGCACGTACCGGTTTTGCGATTCCTTCCAGCGCCGGGCCATCTCCGCGAAGGTGGTCTGATCCAGGATCACTGCGACCGCGCCATCCACTCGCTTCCACAGATCCGTGAACGCCTGATGCGAGCCGCGTTTCGCGGTCTTGTCCTCTTCCATAAAGTGCAGCGCCTCGCCGACCGTGATCTGATCCGCGGGACGAGCCAAACGGTATCCGCCTTCCGCGCCTCGCCGCGATTCGACAAAACCGCCTTGCTTGAGGCTCGCCAGAATCAGCTCCAAAAATTTCTGCGGAATTTGCTGCCGCTTGGCGATGTCCGCGATCTTGACCGGATCTCCCGCGGGCTGCAACGCGAGATCGAAGAGGGCCAGAAGAGCGTATTCGCTCTTCACTGAGATATTCATCGAGTCTTCTGATTCTAGCGCGACAGTTTTAATCAGCGGAATAAACCAGCTTCCCGCTCAAGAAGGTTTGGAGAACCCGCACCCGCCCGTCTTTGACGGCGAATCTTACCAGATCGGCGCGATCACCGGGCTCGATCCCGCGCAACCGCCCGCCGATTCTTCCCACGCGAGCCGGATTCCTGGCCGCCATGGTCACCGCCTGCGCCAGTGTCACGCCCGCCGTGCGCATGATGTTAGAAATAGCCTGATCCATCCTCAGAGCCGATCCCGCCAGACGATCGCCGCCCTTCAAAGTGACGCGGCCGTCCGCGCGCAGCTCGATATCGATTTCGCCGAGCCGGTACTCGCCCGGCTGGCACATCGCCGGCGCGACCGCGTCGGTGACCAGGATGCTGCGCTCGATGCCTTTGGCCCGCAGGGCGACGCGCAGGAACGATTCGGGCAGGTGAAAGCCATCCACGATGAAGCTCGCCGCGAGCCGGTCTTCGGCAAGCTGGTCCCACAGGTAATTTGGATGGCGGGGAAGAACGGCGTGGGCTCCGTTGCCGAGGTGCGTGGAAAGTGTCGCGCCCGCGCTAACCGCGTCTCGGATCTGAGCGCCGGCGGCGTTGGTGTGCCCGATGCCGACCACCACGCCGGAGCGGGTCACTTGCTCAATGTAATTGGGCGCGCCAGGCCATTCGGGCGACAACGTCACCAGCCGGACATTATCTTGAGCCGCATCCTGCCAGCGGCGGAATTCATTTAAATCCGGCGGCCGAACCCATTGCCGAGGGTGCGCGCCCCTGGGACCGTCGTCGGAACTAATGTGCGGACCCTCCACGTGAAATCCCTCGATCGCTTCGGCTTCGGGCAGCTTCGCCTTGGCTTGGGCGAGGTTCTTCAGCGCGCCGAGCATCGCGTCCGGGGGTCCGGTGATGACGGTGGGAAAGAAGCGAGTCACGCCGGTCGAATGGAGGGCGCGGATCGAGGCGGCGATGCGATCTAAGGGCGTATCGGGCAAATTGTAGTCAGCTCCATTGAATCCGTTGACCTGTAAATCAATGAATCCAGGAGCTAGGTACGCGGCGTCCGGCGGTTCGGCGAGGAGCGGATCGACGGCGGTGATCGCGCGATCAAACTGTAACTCAATGAATTCGCCGGAGCTGGCATTGCGGCCTTCACATTTCATCGGGTTGCTGGTTTATACACAGCATAACCACAATTGGGGTTCCGTAAGTAGCGGCATGCAAGCGGGAAACACCTGTTGAAAAGGAGAAGAATGAGACACCGGACGGGCGCGGTCCTGGTAGAACGGTTAAAGATTTCTGCGCGGGACCGGGCTGGTGAGTCAGTCTCGGGGGAGGTGGCCTCCGGTTCGGTTCCCGCAGGAACTACGGGACGGTTCTTCCGATAACAGATATTATGTAAAGTAGCGGGGTACTGGCTCAGTTTGAAATCCCCTCATCTTGACTCCATTTTCGCTCCTGTCATACTGGTTGCGTCATGCCTGACCGCTCAAAAACAAGGCCCCGCGATCCAAACCAACTAGCCCATCGCGTTTTCCTCGAATCCATTGGAGAAGCCGAGAAAACCGAGCCGCCAGAAGTAAAGCCCAAGAACCCGGCTGCCGTCGCGCTAGGACGCCTCGGAGGGCTGAAAGGCGGCGCGGCACGTGCGGCTGCGCTGTCGCCAAAGAAACGCTCCCAGATCGCGGCCAAGGCCGCAAAGAGCCGATGGAGCAAGAAATCGTGACTACGGCGTACCTCATAATCGCCGTGCTCGTATGTAGCCTCCTCGGCATGATTTACGATAGGTTGGGCCGGATAGCCACTTCCCTCGAACGCATCGAGGTCCACCTGACCGAAAAGCCCCGCCCTTGGTGAACTAGTCGTGGCCTGGATGCGGTTTGTTCCGCCATCAGATGTCGCGGATGCTG
>JASHRP010000788.1 GCA_030037375.1 Bryobacteraceae bacterium
AATTTGGGCGGGCGCGGGACGGTCAAAGTAGAACGCGGCGACCGCCTCCTTGACGTTGTCACGTAATTCGGCCCAGGTATCACCTTGGGTGAAGATTCCCTCGGTCAGGCACTCGGCACAATATCCGCCGTCTGCTTCTTGCGTGACCTCGAAGATCAGCTCGTCCACATAACTACCTTAATAGAGCTAGAGGCAGCCGTGCAATTCACCATCGCGGTTGCTGATTGCTCGTGCCGGCGGTACGTCTTCCGGATATGTGTGTCACCGTTTGAACGACTGCAACGAACGGCCGTAGAGCATCAAGTCCGCGGCGGGGGCGGTGCCCATGGAACGGAGACGGTCGAGGAGGCGGAGGATGAAGAAGATTAGGGATTCGTCTCGGTGACTGATGCGGACGGCGCGGGATCGCTCGCTCGACTGTTCGAATGAGCCGTGTTCGAGGCAGCAGCCTAAGTCGAGAGGGCAGTCGAGCGAGGCCAGGGCGCGGCGGACGTTGGTGGAGAAGCTCGCCGGAGTCCAGACGGAGCCGGTGGCGAGAAGGCCGGCGAGGATGGGGCGCAAACGAATGGGCGAGCGGCGGCCGAAGCTGGTGATGACGGGGACGGAAGTGCGGCGCAGCGCTCGCACTGACGCGGCTTTTTCGGATGCGTCGCGGAGCCACTGGCGCGAGAAGGCCGGCTTGACCTCGAAGACCGCGTAGACGCTTTCGGCTGGGATGTGAGTGCCGGAAGAGTGCGGGAACAACAGCGGCGAATAGAGATTGTCGAAGATCGCGATATCGACCTGGCGGGAACGGCGGCCGTCGGAATCGATTACAAAGGCGGAGGCGGTGCGGTAGCGCTTGGGCAGATAGCGATTGAAAAGCTCGATCCAATGATGCTCGGTGGCGGTTCCGGCGGCGGAAGCGTGCTCGAAGAGGCGGCCGACGGCGAGCTGCGCGAGCATTTCATGCTGGACGCGACGGAAGATTTCGGCGAGGTCGATCTGGCCAGAGTCGGGTCTGCGCGGCATGAGGGTTCCAGCTTGAGGCTAGAACGGGAGGGCCGCGTCAGAGCCGAGTTCGTGCCGTAAGTTATTGATGAATGGCGGCCAACAGCTCCAAGAGACTAGGCTTCCTCTAGTGGCGTGCGCGAATAAGGGGTTGTGGCCCGTTAATATTCAAGGGTGGCGATGGCCGGGGCTCGGCCTTGGCCGCTACGCCGTCACCAATGTTGCTTCAGATTCTGGAGCGGCTTCTTTGTTTTTGCCCAGGAGGCGAAGAGCTGCATCCGTGACGCGATCCGCAGTGAAGCCCAGGTGCTCGAGAACCTCCTGGCCCGGCGCAGACGCGCCAAAGCGCTCCACGCCAATGACCGCACCCTCGTCGGTCGCCCAACGGTGCCACCCTATCGGTGAGGCGGCCTCCACTGTCACACGCTTCTTGACGCCCCGCGGAAGGACACTTTCGCGGTACGCGTCGTCCTGCGCCTCGAACAGACTCCAACTCGGCATGCTAACGACACGCGCTCTCACTCCGGAAGCCTTCAGCTTCTCCCGCGCCGACACGCATAGGCTGACTTCGGAACCGGTGCCGATGAGGATCACATCCGGAGCGCCGCCTTCGGCGTCCGCGAGCACATAGGCCCCGCGCGCAACACCCGGACTTTTCGCTTCGCCGCGGTCAAGATGTGGGACGGTCTGCCGCGTCAGCACTAATAGCGTGGGGCCGTCATGTTGAACCGCAAAAACCCACGCCTCGGCGGTTTCGTTCGCGTCCGCGGGACGGATGACCGTGAGCCCTGGAACTCCGCGCAAGCCGGCGAGGTGCTCGATTGGCTGATGAGTCGGGCCATCCTCGCCGAGCCCGATGCTGTCGTGCGTAAACACGTAGACCACTTTGAGACCACTCAAGGCTCCGAGGCGGATGGCAGGCTTCATGTAATCAGAAAAGGTGAAAAATGTCGCGCTGAAGGGAAGCACACCTCCGTGTGCGGCCATTCCGTTCACTGCGGCTCCCATAGCGTGCTCGCGAACACCGAAAGCGATGTTCCGCCCAGCGTAGCTCCACTCCCCGCCGACTGCGCCTAGCGTTCCCGGCCCCGATACTTCTCGCGATTGGAAATCTCCCAGGCCCTTAAGGGGCGTCCTGGTCGATGGGTTCAGGTCCGCGGATCCGCCGATGAGGTTGGGGATGTGTTTGGCCAGCGCGTTCATCACTTCGCCGCCTGCGGCGCGAGTCGCCATCGGTTTATCGGTGTGGCTCCATTTCGGGAGGTCGGCGTCCCAGTTTAGCGGGAGTTTGCCGCTTGCGATATTCTCGAACTCGGCGGCTTCCTTTGGAAACGCCTGCTTGTATAAGTCGAATTTCTTCCGCCACTCGTCCTCCATTTGCGCGCCACGAGGAATCGCCTGACGGAAAAATTCCACCGAGTCCTCAGGCAAGTAGAACTTCTCCATGGTCGGCCAGCCCAGGGCTTTCTTGGTGGCCAGCAATTCGTCTTCTCCCAGCGGGTCTCCATGCGCGGTGAAGTTGTCTTGCTTATGAGGGCTGCCATAGCCAATGTGGGTCCGCGCCAGGATCAATGATGGCCTTTGATCCTCGGCCTGGGCTTCGCGAATCGCGGATGCCACGTCTTCGGTGTCATTACCATCCCGAACCACGCGAGTGTGCCAGCCGCACGCTTCGAAGCGCTTGGCCACATTCTCGGTGAAATCGATTTCCGTGGCTCCCGCGAGGGAAATATGATTCTGGTCGTACAGATAGATGAGCTTCCCCAGGCGCAGATGTCCCGCCAATGAGGCAGCTTCCTCACTGATGCCTTCCATGAGATCGCCATCGCCGCACTCCGCGTAGGTGTAGTGATCGACGATCTTGTGTCCCGGCCGGTTGTACCGCGCCGCGAGCCACGCCTCGGCGATAGCCAAGCCGACGCCGTTGGCGAATCCTTGCCCAAGCGGTCCTGTAGTGACCTCGACGCCGGGCGCCACACCGCGCTCGGGGTGACCTGGCGCTTTGCTCCCCCATTTTCTGAAATGTTTGATTTCCTCGAGGGGCAAGTCGTAGCCGGTGAGGTATAGAAGGCTGTACAGGAGCATCGACCCATGCCCCCCGGACAATACGAAACGATCGCGGTCGAACCACTGCGGGTTCCGAGGATTGTGCCTTAGAAACTGCGTCCAGAGAGTATAGGCCATGGCGGCTGCGCCCATCGGCATGCCGGGATGGCCGGCGTTAGCGTGTTGGACGGCGTCGGCCGACAGCATCCGGATCGTGTTGATACATCGCTCTTGCAGTTCTCTATTAAGGTTGGGATTCACATCTGCCTCCACTGACGGCCGTCGCGCGCGATAACTAGGGCAATCGCGAGACCACTTAGGCCGGGCCGTGTTCTCAGGGTTTTATTTGCCGTGCGCCGTTGACTCGAGTCGATCCGCCGACACGAAAAAAGCCCGCGTGGTCAGCGGAGAACCATCTTGCTGCAGTCTTCAATCATCTTCCGGCGGAATTCCTCGTGCAGAGCAAAAGCCGCGAGGAGGGCAAATGAAACTGTTACAGGAGATCCTGGCCGAGGCTGATCAGCAGAAGGTGGCGGTGGGGCATTTCAATATCTCCGATTTGGTGGCGCTGAAGGCAGTGTACCTGGCGGCTCGCGAACTTAATGTGCCGGTTCTAATCGGCGCCTCTGAGGGCGAGCGCGATTTCATCGGCGTCCACCAAATCGCTGCGTTGGTTCGCAGCATCCGGGAACAGGATGGCTTCCCCATGTATCTTAATGCCGACCACACGCATTCGATCGAGAAGGCTCGCGAGGCTGCCCAAGCCGGTTTTGACTCAGTGGTGTTCGATTGCTCCGCGTTGCCGTTTGAAGAGAATGTCGCCAAGACAAAGCAAGCAGTGACCGAGATGAAAGCGATCCGCCCTTCCATTGTGGTTGAGGGCGAACTTGGTTTCATCGGCAGCTCTTCTTCAATTCACGACAAGATCCCCGAAAACATGAGCCCGATGACCACGCCGGAACAAGCGAGCGAGTTCGTGCGGCGCACCGGCGTGGATGTGCTCGCGCCGGCGGTCGGTAATATGCACGGGATGCTCAAGAGCATGGTGAAGGGCGAAACCAAGAAGCACGTGGATCCGGTGCGGATCGCTGCGATCAAGCGCGCCACGCGAAAACCGCTCACTCTGCATGGAGGATCGGGCACCGACGACCAAGGATTTCTGGACGCGATTGAAGCTGGCATCACGATCGTTCATATAAATACGGAATTACGGGTCGCCTGGCGCCGGGAGATGGACTCCGCGCTGGCAAAGAAACCGAACGAAGTAGTTCCTTACAAACTCTTGCCGGAGGTGGTCGAATCCGTCAAAGAGGTGGTCTATTCGCGCCTGCGGCTGTTTGATACGTCCCTGAAGGGTGCGGCACACTAATCGGCATGGCCGAGCGCGGCGGCCTTGTTGTCAAAGCACGCTGTTAAAGCAGGCTGACTTGGTCCGCCAGGCGGCTGGTTAATCGGTCAATCTGCCGAAGCAACGGGACGAATGCTCCACCGCGCTCCGCAAGCAACAGTCGCGATCGGTCCGCGCGACACGATTCCTGTATCTGCTCCAGGAGCGCGAAGGAGTCCGCGGGCCTTTGTTGCGGCTTCTCGCCCTCGATTCGATCGGCTATATTCTCAAGCAACTGAGCTGAGCACTCATCGTAGGCCTGAAGCGAGGCAATCACGGCCTCCGGCAGTTCGAAGCCCGGCAATTGGAGACGGTACTTGAGGAATGCACTCCGCATGATAAAGAGCGCCCGCAATTCGGGTTGCCACCTCCGGATGCGATCGCGCAACGCCAGGTCTTGATGCCGCGAAGGACCGAATTCGAGAAGAACCCCATCGGCGAGCGATCTCACGGCATCGAATTTCGCATTGATCGTATCGTGAAGGGCGGAGGCGCGCTGGATCGCAGATCGAGTGTCGCCGGCAACCGGCTCTCGCGTGAACTGAGCCAGCAGACGCAAACCGGAAACAAACGCCCTCCGCATTTCGACACCCGCCGGGGCTCTCCAGAGCTGATCGAATATCAACCACATCATCATCAGCCCCAGGCAGACCGCGGCAACGCGGTCTCTCGCCACGGAGAGCGACGTCTCCCTTGCGAACGTCTGCATGTTGATCACGAAGAACACCACAGCCATTTGCAGCCCGAAGAACGACAATCGAGGGCTGGACGTCAGGAACCACGCGGCCAGCGTCGTGACGAGTACGAAAAACACCGTGAACGCCGTAATCGAGTCGAGGTGCGGCAGAAGGAACACCTGGCTGCCCATCCCGATTACAAGACCGCCCACCACGAATCCCGCGAAACGCAGGACCTGTCTCTGCCGGGATACGCCGATCGTAGAAAGCGCAGTCGAG
The DNA here is from genome assembly GCA_030037375.1 of Bryobacteraceae bacterium. Lineage (GTDB taxonomy): Bacteria > Acidobacteriota > Terriglobia > Bryobacterales > Bryobacteraceae > Palsa-187. Next base: position 5,380 of record JASHRP010000788.1, read on the forward strand.
AAACAGGTGAGCATCACTGTTACGGCCATGCCGCGCCAATCAATCGCGTTATAGATGACATAACACGCGCTCACTGCCAAGCAACCCTTCAGCGCGAACCTAAGGTGCTCCGGGTTGGCGAACGCGTCGGCGGCGATAGGCCCTGATTTTGGCTTTTCTTCTGAAGGCGCTTGATGCTCGTCGCCTTGATACTCAGCGATGGATCGAGAACCTGCAAAAGCGTGAGGGATTAGCGCGATTGTATTTTCCATCTCACGAAGCAACGGCACACGATGCGGTTCATCTTCGCTGTTCAACGGAATCGGGCCTGGAATCCGGCGGTACGTAAGGTCGCCACGAATGCTCGCGACGGCCGCCGCCAGATTCTTCAAATGCTCCTGATCGGTCGTGGAAGGCTCAAAACTGAGCTGGGTTAGCGCCGTCGCAATATCCACCAGCCTCCCAACCAGCTCTACAACACCGCTCATCTGGGTCCTGTAGCGCGGCGAATAATCCGAGCGCAACAGAGCGCGTCGTAATCTTGATGTTCCAAGCATGCCCAAACGGGTGATCTTTTCTTCGGTAGCCTGATCCAGCGGACGGCGTTCTGAATAGGAGATCAACACGCTGTGAATCGCCGCTAAGCGCTCGGCGACGGGCAGAACAATATCGTCTCCGGCCCGCGTGCGGTTGAAGGCGAGCTCCACCGTGGAGGTAACCAGGACCGCTATGAGTGCCACTAAGAGAAGGTAAAGAGTATCTTCGACGCCATTCTCGCCTGGCGACTGCCGGTCCCAAATCGTGACGCCGACGGAGATCATCAGAGCGAATGCTAAAGCGGCTCCGTAGTTGATCATTACGGTGACCGCATAGAAAGCCAGAAAGAGCGAACCTATATTCCAAAGAAAGTGAAGGAGCGGGACGCTTATCACAGATTGGACGGAGATCAGTATATAAGCCACGCCGGCTGCAACGGGAAGGAGAACCGATCCCGCCGAGCTCAAAGTGGCTCGAGGGCTTTCGCGGGAAATGAGCAGTGCATTGATAGCGCCTACAAACGCGTAAGGAATGCGAAAGGTGTTGCAGATGATCATGACGAGAGTCGCGGCGAGAACCATTCGCGCCACCGTCGCAGCCCGGCCCGGATACGGAGCAAGTTCGTGTTTCAGGAACGCCCATAGCCATGCCAACGGCCGAGACCGCTCCGCGATGGGCGTGCCCGGTATCTCGTGCGCGAGGGTTGCCACCTCAACGCCCTCCAATGACGACGACCGCCGACTCACTCACTCGAAACAAGTCCGGGGGAGGATTTTCCACACGCACGCGAACCGGGTAACGGGTTGCCAGGTGCACCCAGCTTAGGGTTCTCTGCACATCCGGAAGGACTGTTCCCCAACGACCCACCACATCCGCATCCGGAGTCACCCCGAATCCGACGCTGTCGACCACGCCCGTGAAATGGACATCCGGCTTGGACATCACATAGACCTCGGCCGGCATTCCCGGGGTTATGTGCTGTAGCTGGCCTTCGCGAAAGTTCGCGACCGCCCACCACGTGCGCGCATCGATCAGCGTGAACACCTGCTGGCCGACGTGCGCGTAGGCGCCCTCTGAAATCGTCAGATTCGTGACGCGAGCCGCGAACGGCGCATACACCCGGCAGTTGTTGAGATTGTAACGGGCTGTCTCTACAGCCGAGGCTTTTGCTCCGCGCTGGTTGACCAAAGGCTCGAGAGTCGTCACCGCATTCTGCGCCTGTTCGTGCTGGGCCTTGCTCTCGACCAGCATGGCCCCGGAGCGTTCCTGCTGAGCCAAGGCGGATTGCAATCCTGCCTGTGCCAGCCGCAATTGAGATTCCGCTTGCTTCAGAGCTTGCGCCTGGGCGATCTCCGAGGTCCTCGCGCGATCCACTTGATCGACAGTGACAAACTGCTTCACCAGAAGCGGCTCAATTCGATGCAGGTTGTTATTCGCATAGGTCCACTCAGCGTTGGCGCGGCTGACGCCCTGTTCGGCGTTTGCCACGTCAGCCCGTGCCTGATCCACCGCCGCCGCCGATCGAGTTACGTCGGCTTCCGTGCCCTGGATATTTGCCTGGGAAACGGAAACCGCGCTCACTAGCGCGGCGATTCTTCGCCGTTCATCCTCGATCTGCCCCTCGAGAGCCGTCTGCTCTGAAATTGCGCTCTCCAGAGCGTAGCGATATGGCCGGTCGTCGATTTCGTAAAGCAGATCCCCCTGCTTCACGAACTGGTTATCGCGCACATTCAGATGTAGAATGGGGCCCTCCACCTGGGGCGCAATTCCAATGAAATTGGCGAGTATTTCGGCATCGTCGGTTCGGGGATGGTCGTTCACGCGACGAAGCACGACCAGCCCCATCGCAATTGCCCCGATCACGATTGCAGCGCTAAGAATGCGACCGAATAGTTTGGCCATTCGAATCCTCGCTAACGAAAGAAAACCAGCCACAGCGCGAAGGTAAACAGCGCCGTCAGGCTGGGGTAGGTCAGGACTGGGGCTGCGATCAGAATATGAGCGCGGGACACCAGCCATCGGGCTGCCGCGGTCAGCAACAGCGCCGATGCCAAACAGATAAGCCACGCCGGAAAGAAGGATCCCAAGATGTCAAAGGAAGGCGCTCGTGTCACGGCTTATGGCTCCTGCTGTTAGATTGGATCGAGTCGCTGGAACGGAACGCCAGATCCGCCAGCGTGATTAGCACCTGCGTCCGCGCCAGGATGTCCGCGGAACGGGCTTGGGCGAGAAGCTTCTGGGCCGCGGTGACGTCCAACAGGTTGCGAACGCCATAATTGTAGGATTCAAGAGCCGCTGCGTAGGACTGGGTTGCGGATTCCAGCAGAGCGGTGGCGGCCTCCCGCTGGCGAAAGGCGGTGTTCAAATTCGAATAGGCCGTCCAGACTTCGTCCTCGATGCTGTCCTGCGCGGCGTTGACCTGCGCCTGCGCCCCGCGTATCTCGGCGTCAGCCTGCGCCACATGGTTCCGGCGCGCTCCTCCATCAAACACCGTCCAGTTCAAGCTCAGGGCCATCCCGCCGGTTAGGTCGGCTGTGTTCGCCCAAGGCAACGTTTCCTGTTGCGAGTGAAGCGATTGAGCGTTCAGGTTGGCTTTGAAGCTCAGGCTGGGATAGTACGCGGCCCGCGCCTCCTTGCGCTGCGCCTGCGCTGAGCGGATGCCGGCCAGCTCAGCCTGGAGGTCCGGCCGCTGATCGAGAGCGCGATCCATTGCCTGTTCGACGGTCGCGCCGATCGATTCGGGAGTGGGCACTTCGCTCAACGGCTCGACGCGAATCATTGTCGCGGCAGGTGCGCCCAACGCTGTGGCTAGATCACCCCGAGCGGTTTCCTCCGCGCCCAATATCGCTTGCAGATCGTACTGCGCTTGCGCGGTCGCACTGCGAGCCTCCAGAACGTCGGGCAGAGTTGCCAAACCGTTATTTAGCCGCTCTTCCGCAGCTTGTTGCACCGCCTCCGCATTGGCCAGACTCGCTCTTGCGGCGGTGTCCTGCGCTGAAGCATTCAGCAGGCGATAGTATGCCTGCTGAACCTGAAAGATGAGTTTCCGGTGAACGTCGTTAAAACTGAAGTTCGCTGCCAGAACCCGCGCGCTCTCCGTATCGATTCGGCCGCGACGGGCTCCGAAGTCGAAGATTGTATAATCGAGATCCAGCGACACTTGAGCCGCCGGAATCGTGAAGCGGTAGAACTGGCTGCCAAGAGGAATCTCCTGCCGATCCACTCCCGATAGCGCCACAGCCGATAAGGCCGGATATAGTTCGCTGTGCGCGATTCCGAGGGCTGCTCCCTGGGCGATTGCGTTCTCCCATGCGACGCGGGTCTCGGGATTATGGGCTTCGGCGAGATCGATGAGCTCCCCCAGTGAATAGGCTTTGCCGGGCTCGATGGGAAACGCGGGTTGGCGAAGATGCTTCCGGTCGCTTGTCATTTGCCGTTCGTCGGAGGTGTGCCATGGGCGATCCGGCGACGGCGGCGGACTTTGAGCGGGGGCAGGAATCGCGGCCAACAGAAGCAGAAGGGGGAACGTTGCTCGAGTCGCATCTTTCAACATCCAGAAGTGCGAAGACGATTCACGCCTCTTGTTGAAAGCTCTCAAGCAATACCCCGATCTGACTTCAATTTGCGGCGCCACTTTTATACTTCCCGCGTTCGCAATTAGAAGAGCACATCGGGCTCCACTCGTAAATACAGCGAGCCCAGAATCGATTGTTTTGATGAGGCGTCCAACGTTTGGGCCATCAACATGAAATCACCGCGCGATCGGCTGCGGTCAGAATCCGGCGCGTGAAGAAGTTGAGAGCCACCGAGACCAAGATCAATGTGCGGTGTCGGCAGTTGGCCAGCGACTCACAAGCGCTCGACCGTCGAGAGAAATTCGCAATCGCCTAGAAGCGCGCTGGTCCTCTTCGATGCCCAAACCTGCCCACCTTTGCGGTCAGTTCGGAGTGGCCAGTGGAATGTACACTCGCGGATCTGGTGTTCGAGAACTTAATTCAGTACCGCAGAGGAGAGTGGACATGAAATGCAAAGGTACCCGAGTAGCGGCGTTGGTTGGGGCGTCTCTTTTCGTTCTGGGGATAGCGGCTCTAGCTGCCGCGGATAAAGAGGATAAATACGATAAGTACACACTTAAAGTGCCCAACGGGCTCTCATTCTCTGAGTTCAGAGGGTACGAGACCTGGCAGCTTGTCTCGATCAGTGAAAGCGGAAGCGGCGCCATGGCTGCGACGCTGGCGAATCCTGTGATGATCAATGCCTACCAGGCGGGCTTCCCTGGCAACGGCAAACCTTTCCCCGACGGCGCTAAGCTGGCGAAAATCCATTGGATCCCGAAGAAGATGGAGACGTTCCCGTC
>JASHRP010000011.1 GCA_030037375.1 Bryobacteraceae bacterium
CATTCATTCGACGGAAATTGGCTCCTCACAGATGTCGATTGAACTCGCTTATCGTCTGGCCACGGACAATTCCCCGGCGGTGCGGAAGATCTTGGACCAGGTGATCGTTCTGCTCGCTCCATCGGTGAATCCCGATGGGCAGATCAAGGTAACGGATTGGTACAACAAGTACCTCGGAACGCCGCAGGAAGGAACCGCGCCTCCGTGGCTGTACCACACCTATGCCGGCCACGACGACAATCGCGACATGTTTCTGATGTCCCTCAAGGAATCTCAACTGGTCGCGCAGGTGCTATGGCACGATTGGTTCCCATCGGTTTGGCTCGATCAGCATCAGCAAGGCCCGGCTGGCCCGCGCATGTTCACCATGCCCTCCGGCGACCCGATCAATCCCAACGTCCATCCTTTGATTTACCGCTGGAATTCGATCTTCGGACAGATGCAAGCGGCCGCTCTTGAAGCCGCCGGCAAGGAGGGCGTCATGCACACCTCCACGTACACCAGCTTCTGGGAGGGCGCGATGGCGTGGTCAGGATGGTGGCATAACCAGGTGGGCCTTCTGACCGAAACCGCGAGCGTCGGCATCGCGACCCCGGTGGTCCAACTTCGTGCCGAGCCCGCCACCTCCGTTACGCCCGGAATGCAGCGGCTGGCCGAATTGGGATTATTGGCACCGCTCGATACCCCGGTGTCCGCTCCATCGTTCCAGATCAGCGCGCCGCGCGATGTAATCCCCCGCGCGAATTATCCGCGTCCCTGGCTGGGTGGAACCTGGACGCTCCGCGACATCGTCGACTACGAAATGATCTCGACCATGGCTTTGCTCGAAGGAGCGGCCGATTCGCGCGAAACGCTATTGCGGCAGATCTATACGGTCAACGTGGGGACCGTGGAGGACGGGCGTAAAGGCCGGATCGGCTTCGGGGACAAAGAGCCATCCTACGCGATTCTGATTCCGGCAACGGCGCAGCAGGATTCGAATGAGGTTGTCGATCTGGTCGAGAAGCTGCGGATGGGCGGAGTCGAGGTGTACCGCTCGCGCCGATCGTTCTTGGCCGACGGTGAATCGTGGCCGGACGGGACGTACGTGATCCCGCTGGCGCAGGTTTTCGCCCGCTATGCAAAGGACCTGCTGGAGGTGCAGACGTATCCGGCTGGGGAGCGCAATCCGCTCGGCTCCGCTACCGACGGCCCCTATGACGTTTCCGCGTGGTCGCTGGGGAAACAGTTCGGCGTGCGGACGGTTTTCGCGCACGAGCCCTTGCCCGCGGATCTGCCGCTGGAACCGGTACAGAAGCAGAACTACGTTCTGGACGTAGCCCATAGCGGTGCAAATCTCCGCTTTGCTTACAGCGGAGCCGATGACGCGGTGGTGATGAACCGCTTGTTGAAGTCGGGCGCGAAAGTGACGCTAATCGGCCCTCGCGTATCGGGCGATCCGGCGGTGGAGGTGCCGATTAACCTACCCTCATGGCCCGCCGCGACCCGCGGCTTCGACGTGACGATCACTAGCACGCCCGCGCAGCCGGCGTTCGGAAATGCGTTGCGGCTGCCGCGGGTGGGAGTCTATCAATCGTGGACGGCCAACATAGACGAAGGCTGGACCCGTCTGGTCTTCGATCAATATGAGTTTCCCTATACGACGGTGCACAACGCCGACGTCGCCGCCGGCCGATTACGCTCACGCTTCGATGCGATCGTCCTGCCCGATCAATCCGCCAAGGGCATTCTGGAAGGCCAGACCGCCCCTAATATTCCGGCTGAATACCGCGGAGGGATCGGCGATAAGGGCTGGCAGGCGCTGAAAGACTTCGTCGATCAGGGAGGGACGCTGATCTCCTTGGGCGACTCTTGCAATCTGCTTGTGGACAAGCTGCCTCTGCCGGTAAAGGAGCTGAAGCGCTCGATTCCTCCGGATCAGCACGATGCGCCCGGAACCATTCTCAATCTTCAAATCGACACCTCCAACCGTTTGGGCTGGGGCATGGCTCCGGCGAGCTTCGGATTTTACATGAACTCTCCCTTCTTCGACGTCACGGACGGGTTTGGATCGCAAAAGGTTCGTGTCGTCGCGCGTTATCCGAACACTTCTGTCGCCGCTTCGGGGTATCTCAAGGGCGAGGAATACATGCTGGGCCGCGCGGCAGTGGTTGCGGTGGACATGAATCCCGGCAAGGTAGTGCTGTTCGGTATCCGTCCGCAGCACCGGGCTCAAACCCATGCGACGCTGCCGATGCTGTTCAATGCGCTGTATTGGTCCGCTGAGGGCGATTTGACGCCAGCGCAGTAAGGCAATCCGTTTCTCCACGAAATTCGGCCGCTCATCACATTTTTCCCCGATTTGCAAAGTTTTCGCGCATTCTAGGAACGTGAATACAAGCAAGACAGCCTCCCGATACTGGAAATATCAAATCCTCGGGTGGGTTACTTACTCCGGCATGGCGATGATCATTAATACGCTGAATGGCAGCGAGGGTCTGCGCAAGCTGGTTCTGATCCACATGCTCTTCATCGCTGCGAGTATTGGATTGACCCACGTGTTCCGGTTGGAAATCCGCGAGCGGCGTATCTATCAGCCGGTGAACCGCATGTGGATGTTCCTGGTATCCGGAGTCATACTGATCAGTTTGATCCAGACAGGTTTGGTAGTTTGGACGAATCAGTTGATTCCGCCGCCTGAGCCGATGCCTTTGATCGCGCAAGCGGCGATTGAGTGGGGAATGTTGCTCGGCACCGGCGTATGGACGGTTCTCTACATCCGCTTCACGGAGAAACGTCATGAGGAAGAAAGGGAGGGGAAGCTTCGGGCCGCTTTGAGCGACGCCGAGCTTCGTGCGCTCGAGATGCAGATCAATCCGCATTTCCTGTTCAACTGCCTGAATTCGATTCGAGCCCTGGTAGCCGAGAATCCGGCTCGGGCCCAGGACATGATCACGCGCCTGGCGAACATCTTCCGCCATAATCTGCATCGCCCGCTGGGGCACACCGTATCCTTGTCGTCCGAGGTTGAGGCGGTGCGCGACTATCTCGAACTCGAATCGATGCGCTTCGAGGACCGCTTGCGCGTCGAGTATTCGATCGCGCCAGGAGCCGAACAATCCTGCGTACCTTCCATGTTGCTGCAAACGCTGGTCGAGAATGCGTTGAAGCACGGCATCGCGCCGCGTCCGGCAGGCGGAGATCTACTGATTCGCGCGGAGCGGACCAGCGGCGCAACGAAGATTGAGGTTGAAAATACGGGCCATCTGGGCTTGGCCGAAGCATCGTCGTCTGGCGGAGTCGGACTGAATAATACTCGCGAACGTTTGAAGCTGCTTTACGGAGATCGCGCCAGCCTGCAACTGCGCGATTCCGCCGATGGGCGAGTGATCGCGACCGCGCTGATTCCGGCATGAGAGCGATCATCGTCGACGACGAACGCCTGGCGCGTGTCGAGCTTCGCCGATTGCTGGCCGAGCATCCGGAGATCGAAATCGCAGGCGAGGCTCGCGGCGGGGAAGAAGCTCTCCGTCTTATTTCAACCCTTCATCCTGAGCTCATCTTTCTTGACGTTCAAATGCCCGGAATGACCGGCTTCGAGCTGTTGGAGCAACTCGAGGACGTCCCGCGCGTGATTTTTACCACCGGATACGATCGGTACGCAATCAAGGCGTTTGAGGTAAACGCTCTCGACTATCTGATGAAGCCGATCGCTCCAGACAGGCTCGCGGAAGCGTTATCGCGCCTGCGCCCGGCTCGATCCAAGACGCGGCTCGATCATAAGTCGCTCGATCAAGTGTTCGTTCGCGACGGCGAGAGATGCTGGATCGTCAGGCTGGACGATGTCGTTTTAATGGAGTCCGAGGGCAATTACACGCGCCTTTATTTCGGCACGGAGAAACCGCTAATCCGGCGGTCCCTGAGCGCGCTGGAACAGCAACTCGATGCCACGCGCTTTTTTCGGGCCAATCGCCGGCAAATCGTGAATTTGAGAAATGTCGAGAAGACAGCAGCCGGAGTCGGAGGGGCTTTGGTCGCAACGTTGCGCGGAGGATCTCAGGTGGAAATATCCCGGAGAGCCGCGGCACGCCTTCGCGAGGCGATGAGCCTTTAAACCAGCGATTTCCAAAAGATCACGGTGTCGCACCAACTGCCGTCAGGCATGAGCGCATATTTTGGAATCGCTCCCGCCTTGTTCCACCCGAGCCTGGCGTACAGCCTTTCGGCCGCACCGCCTAGCACTGTGTCGAGCACAAGCAGCGTCTTGCCCGCTTCAAGAGCGCATTCCTCGGCGCGGCGCATTAACGCCTCGCCTATGCCACGGCTTCTTGCCGAACGCAGCACGAGCATTTTCGCGATCTCCGCGCGGTGCGGCTGATTCGGCGGCATCGCCGTAAGCAACTGTACTGTGCCAACCAACTTCGAATCGAGAAATGCGGCAAGCAGGATGCGTTCTCCGGCCTCAACACCCTTGGCCACTTTGTGAAAGAATGCTTCGGCATCGGATTGCGTGAACGGAGGCATGAAGCTGACCGACGCGCCGCCCTCGACGCAATCCACCAGCACGTTGGCCAGATCGCTGAGATGCGCTTCCGCGTCAACGCCGTTCAAGCGCCGAATCTCGACCTTCACGGCCCTCATGATAGCTTGGCGCCCGTTCACCGGGTGGGACAATGGAGATCGTCTGGGAGCTGACGCATGTTTCAAGCGAGGCGGGCTGCGGTGTTCTTGGCCTTATGGCTTGCGGCCGCGCACGCCTCCGCGGCGGAATTGAACGGGCACGTCCAGGATGAGAACGACGCTCCGGTCGCGGGTGCGCACGTGACGGTTCGCGCAGCCGTTCCGCTCACTGGAGTTTGGCAGGCCGATACCGATCCCACTGGGGCGTTTTCCATTACGCTGCCCTCATCCGGCGACTTCTCGATCGATGTCGAGCGCGAGGGTTACTACGCGCTGAAGAACCACGCCGCTCATGTTGATCCGGATTTGTCGGTCGTCTTAACCATAAACTCAGTGCGCGAAGTCTTTCAGTCAGTGGATGTGAGCGAGCAGCCCTCGCCGGTGGATATCTCGCAGACCAGCAATCAGGAAACCCTGACCGGCACGGAGATCAATGACATCCCGTATTCGAACAGCCACAGCCTGCTGAATTCAATGAAGCTGATGCCGGGCGTGGTCGAAGATCCGACCGGCGGGGTGCATTTCAACGGCTCCTCCGAGAATCAAGTGCAATACCTGCTGAACGGATTCAATATCACGAATCCTGTTTCGGGGCAATTCAATACTACACTGGCGGTGGAGGGCATCCGGTCTCTCGATTACTCTTCCGGGCGCTACTCGCCCGAGTACGGCAAGGGATCCGCGGGAGTGGTCTCCATCAACACCGAGAACGGAACGGATACGTTTCATTCGACCGCCACCGACTTCATTCCAGGCGTCGACATCCGGCAGGGCATCCGACTGGGAAGCTGGTATCCGCGATTCGGTGTTTCCGGACCGATTGTGCGCGGGCGCGTCTGGTTTTCCGACACGTTCGACCTCGAATACAACACAGGTCTGGTCACCGGCCTTCCCGCAGGCCAAAATACGCGCAGCGGCTTGGCGGGTAATAATCTTCTGCACCTCCAGGCGAATCTCACTCCCCGGAACATTCTCTTCACCGACTTCCTCATCAACGTGGATAACGAAGGACGGGTCGGACTGAGTCCGCTTGACCCGGTTTCGACCACGCAAACCGTCCGTACTCGCGAGTATTTCGGGAGCGTGAGGGATTTGGTTTATATCGGAAACCGATCGTTAATCGAGTTCGGTTACGCGCACAACGGTTTTGTGTCAAGCCAGACGCCTCAGGGGCAGAGTTTGTACGTATTCTCGCCCCAAGGGCGGAGCGGCAACTATTTCATCACGTCCACTCAAGACTCCTCGCGCGATCAAGCGACGGTGCATGGCTACGCACCGCAGTTTCATTTCTTCGGGTCGCATGAGATCCAAGCGGGAATAGACGCGGACGCGTTGAATTACACCGGCGATTTTCACCGCACCGGTTATGAGGTGCTGGGACTTTCGGGACAGATCCTTTCCGAGACGACATTTGCCGGATCTGGAATGTTTCGCGTGCACGACAGCGAGTTCGCATCCTGGCTGCTGGACACGTGGCGGGTCGCAAAGCGATTTCAGATCGATGCTGGAGTTCGCCAGGATTGGGACCAGCGCGTCGATACTGTTGGATGGTCGCCGCGCGCATCCTTCTCATGGGCGCCGTTCTCATCGGGGAAAACGCGAGTCGCGGGCGGTTATAGCGTGGCGTTTGACGCAGTCCCGCTGGCGCAATTTGGTCAGATCCTCGATCAAACGGCGCTCACGACTACATATAGCGCGAATGGTGTGCCGACCGGCCCTCCCGCACCGGCCACCTTCGCGCCCGGCTCCGCTCCGCTCGATCTCCCAAGGGCGGTCAACTGGAGCTTAAACATAGATCATCAGCTTTCATCTCATTTTTATGTAACCGCGAAGTACCTGCGGCGGCGCGTCACGGACGGATTCGATTTCGTGAACGTCCTGAACCCGGATGGTCCGCCGTCGTTACTGCCAATCCCAAGCGGTTCAGAGGCCGGAATGTATGAACTCGCTAATTTACGCCGCGACGCTTACGATTCGGTTCAGTTTGCCGTCCATCAATCCTTTTCCGGACAGCATGAGTGGACGCTGTCCTATACCCGGTCCCGCGCGGTGTCGAATGCACTCCTGGACGTTAATGCAGCCACGCCATTGCAGGTTCTTTCAAGCATGGTTCCGGTACCGTGGGATTCGCCCAATCGGTTGGTCGGATTTGCGTACCTGCCGCTGCCATCGGCGTTGGGGAAACGTTGGACCAAGAACTGGTCCGTCGCGGTGCTGGCCGATGCCCGCACGGGATTTCCCTTTTCCGCCGAACAGCAGACCGGCGTTGTTCTCGGCGACGTGGATTCGCACCGGTACCCTTTCAATTTCGATCTGAATCTCGCGCTTGAGAGAATCGTCACGCTGGGCCGGTATCGCTTTGCGCTGCGCGGCGGAGCAGACAATCTCACCGATTCGAAAAATCCGACGGCTGTGTATAACATTCTGGGCTCGCCTCAATACCTCCAGTTTGCCGGCGACGAAGGCCGGCATTTTGTCGTTCGCATCCGCTACTTCGGGCGCGGAACAACAAAATAGCGCGGCGCTCCGCCGTACCAGGCGGATGTCTTCGTTCTTTAACGCCGCGTTCATGGTGTTGTGACATAGTCTCGCTAGCCTAGATCCTTCATCCGCGCCAAAGTCCTGGGGGTCAATACAGCCAATGTCGTATTTATGTAAGCAGCGAAGCGGTATCTTTGCCATTAGCCTCTTGATATGCACCGCGGGGCTGAACCAACTTCTGGCACAGCAAGGCGGGACGTTGTCAGGCACGGTGTTCGATCAGGCAACAAAGCCGATCGCCGGGGCCACGGTTCAAGTGAAGAGCGACTCGAGCGACTTTTCCCGCACCGTCGCCGCTGACGCCGAAGGCAAATTCTCGGTCGGCGATCTTCCAGCCGGAACTTACTCGCTTGTTGTCTCGGCGCCCGGTTTTTCTCTGACGACGCGTGCCGGTGCGCAAGTGTCGGCCGGAGGGATGCAGGATGTCCCCATTGTCATGACGGTCGAGAACCTGGCGACCACGGTGACGGTGGTGGAGAGCATCTCGACGGCCGCGGCCACCGCGCCTGAAGGCAACACCTTGGACGCCACGTCGGCCCGAACCGAAATAAGCTCGGAATTGATCAAGAACTTCATGTCGCCGCTCGCCGACTACGCAGAGTACGTGAATCTTGCGCCGGGCACGTTCAGCCTCAATCCCAACGGCATCGGGCTCGGCCAAGGCTCAACGTATTTCCGCGGTTTCCAGGACGGCGATTACACAATGACGTTCGACGGGATTCCCTTCGAGGACACCAACACGCCCACTCATCACTCCTGGGCGAACTTCCCCAGCGGCTGGACCGACTCCGTCGATTTCGACCGTAGCGCGGGCTTGGCGTCCGATATCGGTCCCACGAACTTCGGGGGATCGATCCATCTGAATTCTCCCCCGCTATTCCCGGACCCCGATATTCGGGCGACCATCTCCGGCGGCTCCTGGAACACGCGACTTCTGCAACTCGACGCCGATTCCGGTTTCTTCGGACCCGGCAACAAGAGCAGCTTCCTGATGGATATACAACAGCTTTTGTCCGATGGCTACCAAACCTTCAATTATCAAAAGCGCGTGGCGGGGTACGGGAAATATCAGTACCGCTTCTCGGACCGCACCTCTCTGACGCTGTACGGCGGTTTAGTCGATATCTGGACGAACACCCCGAAAAACAACAATCCGACTTCCGCATCCATAGCGCAGTATGGAGACAACTTCTTGCTGCAGGGCAATGAGTACACCTCGACCGGCGCGCTGAATCCTTACTACTATGGCTTCAACTTCTACCACGTTCAAACCGATTTTGAATACGCCGACTACAATTCCAACCTCGGCAATGGGTGGAAGTTCGATACCAAGCTCTACACCACTCGCTACTGGAACAAGCAGAACTATCAGAACGGCACAACCATTAACTTAACCACTTCCAAACCCAGCGGCGTCGACAAATTGAACGGGTACCGCCACGCGGGCGACACCGTGAGCCTGAGCAAGACAACCCAATGGTTCACCTTCCGGACCGGGGCGTGGCTCGATTGGGCCTACACTGACCGGTATCAGTATCCCTCCAACATCCTCAGCTGGCTCGACACGCCGCTGCCCAATTTCCACGAGCATTTCATTACCACATCGTTCACGCCCTACGCCGAGGCCGAATGGCACCCGTTCCACAACTTCATCATCACCACCGGAATCAAAGACGCCAACTACGAAATGACTTTGAACCAGTACCAGGACAACGGCAAGACTGTAGGCTGCTTAGGCGGCGTCGCGTCCACGGACCCGGTTACGAAGGCTCCCATCTGCATTGGCGGCGGGGCGTTCACCACTCACAGCATCGATTACAACAATTGGCTGCCAAACGTGGCGGCGCGGTATTTCATCAAGGCGAACTGGTCGGCTTACGCCCAATGGTCGGAGGGCAGCGTTATTCCGCCGAGCGCGGTGTTCGACGTTCCAAACGCACAAGTGCTGACGCCCCCCACACCGACCCTCGCACGAACCTACCAGGTCGGTTCCGTATACAAGCGCAAGCGCTGGACGCTGGATGTCGACGCTTATTACGTCCACTTCCAGAACGCCTACGACTCGTACACAGATCCCGTCTCGGGAGAGGCGGTCTTCGTTCCTAGCGGCCCTACCAATACCAAGGGCGTCGAAGCCGAGAGCAACATAATCGTTGGCTGGGGATTCTCGCTGTATGTCAACGGATCCATGGGGTCGGCAAAGTATGCCGAGGGGCCGAACATTCCCAACGGCGGCCTTTGGGTCGCCAACACCCCCAAGAACGTGGAGACCATCAGCCTGATGTACCGGCGCAAGAATTGGGATATCGGCTTGGTGGACAAGCGGGTCGGCACGATGTACAACGACAACGGATCGCTGATTTATCCGGGTTATACCATCGCGTATCCAGTCGATCAAGCGATCACCATCCAGCCTTTCACGCTGGTGAACTTTTTCGCCAACTATACAATCAAGAATCAGTCGTGGCTCCGCGGCAGCAAGCTCGGTCTGGCGATCAACAATCTTGCTGACAGCCACAACATCGTGGGCATCACTCCGGCAACCGCCGCGACTGCGACCGCCTTCTACGTTCAGAACGGCGCGGATCAGATCAACCTGCTCCCCGGCCGCAGCATCATGGCGACGCTAACGGTAGGCTACGCGCCGAAGCGCTGATCGCGGTCACTGAAGTCCGGCACCCAACGCCGGCGGATCGCGTAGTATCGAAGCATGTTTCGAAAACTGCTCTCCACGTCGGGAGAATGGAATTTAACGCTGCTTCGGCTGGCGCTCGGAATCGTGATATTTCCGCACGGCCTGCAAAAGACCGCCGGCTGGTTTGGCGGCCCGGGATTTCACGCGATGATGCAGGGCTTTGTACAGGGCGGCATTCCGCCCGTCCTCGCCTTTCTCGCGATCTGCGCCGAATCCCTGGGAGGTCTTGGGCTGATCGTGGGCCTTCTCAGCCGCATCGCGGCCTTCGGCGTCCTGTGCGTGATGATTGTGGCGGTGTTCCGGGTAAACCTCGCCTACGGGATGTTCATGAATTGGGCTGGGAATCAGAAGGGCGAAGGGATCGAGTTTCACATTCTGGCGATCGGAATCGCCATAGCGATTCTCATTCGCGGCGCGGGAGCGTTCTCTCTGGACCGGGTTTTGTCCGCGGCGGGTCGTGAGAGACGCGCCGCGGGCTAAATTATCTTCGTTCTTCTCTGTGCTCTTCGCGAGGAGCCGGACGGCCCTTGCGGGCAGCTTCGCGCTCTGCTGGAGAACGCTCATGCAACGCGTGTGACTCCGCCGGCCTCACGGCGCCCGGAGCGGGACGCCGTATTTCGGCGTACGGGTGAACATACGTCGCGCGGTTGGCCCAGGTACGGCCCCAAACCGCGTTGTTGATGAAGACTCTGTGCGTGCCCCAGTCGAAGCGGCCAACTCCCCAGCCCCAAGGCCGGAACGCGACGCCGATGTTTATGCCAAAACCGAAGCTGATTGCCGCGCCAACCGCAAAACCCGGGCGCGGAGCGAAAAACACGATCGCGGGATCGTAGTACGGAACCACGATGAAGCCAGGATTGACGGGCGCGATGGTGATGTACGGTCCATAGCCGACTACAACCTGCGCGTTCGATCTCAGGTAGCCGAAATCGTATGCCTTCCTGCGATTCCTTTGGACGGAATCCATGACGTCCGGCTGCTGCGCGAGAAATGCGTTGCCGATCTGCGTCGTCCAATTCATATCGCCGGCCATCATTTCGAGCACCGACGGAAATGGGAGCAATGCTTGCACACTGGGATCCCAGGGCAGCATATCGGCCTGGATTGCGCTCGCCAAGGCTGGTCCCGTCAGGTAGTGATGCTGATCCGCCCACATCGCCGCGGGCCCGATCTGATCGGGATAGGTCGCGGCCGCGAGAACCTGCGCAATCAACGGATCGGGATACAGCGCGATCCGAGCCGTCAATTGGTCGAGCTGAGGCGGCGGAAGCATTGGCGGCGGAGCTTGGCCAAATGCGCATGCCATCGCAAGAGCCGCCACCACCAAAGCTTGAGTCGTTGGTCTGACCTTCATCTATTTTGTTTCCTCCAATCGCGGAGACGGCCCGCACTTCAGCCGCGTTACAGCAGGCTTGCAACCCTACAAAATATTAATTGTCTCGCAGTTCGCGCGAGTCAGGAAGTGGCTCTGGCTGAGCTAAAACGACGCAGGCTAGCGGCGACCCTTGCCCGCCTCGATCGCACTCGAGTCCTGCGCGCGCTTCTGACCGACGTGCGCGGTGACCACCAGCATCCACACCGCGGCCACCACTAGACCGGCCGTC
Organism: Bryobacteraceae bacterium; assembly: GCA_030037375.1. Classification (GTDB taxonomy): domain Bacteria; phylum Acidobacteriota; class Terriglobia; order Bryobacterales; family Bryobacteraceae; genus Palsa-187. Next base: position 11,500 of record JASHRP010000011.1, read on the forward strand.
AGCGCCGTCAGCCCGGCGCCGCGCAGGAAAGGACTACCCGTGTGCGTCCAGACCACTGTCGCACCGGCGCCCCACGCCCCAAATAGCGTCGATACCAGGAAGATCCGCAGCAGCGCCCGCAGGGCGAGCATCGCGGCGTCGGAGAAACTCAGGACAGGCTGGAATCGATACGGATATGCGAATCTCTCGTAGGGAGATGCTCCCCCTGGCGATTCGGACGAGACTTCCCGCGAGTCAGTTGGCTCTGACAGAATCGTCGCGGCGATGGAACGCAGATTCACCTGTTATGATTATCGCCGTGGTCCGCTGATTTCTTCAGCGATTTTTTTCCTCAGGAGGACAATATGTCGATCTCCCGAATGTTACAGCGCTGGCTGCCCGCCGCGCCCGTCGCCGCGGGACTTGTCTTTCTAGCCTCCATGCAAGCTGGAGACCTAAATCCCAAGGCGCTGGCCTACAAATCGCCCGACCAGATCAAATGGACCGACAGCCCGAGCGGCGCCAAAGAGGCCGTGCTGATGGGCGATCCTTCAAAACCGGGCTGGTACATCATTCTGGTCAAGTGGACGCCGCATCATATGAGCCATCCTCATTTCCATCCCAACGACCGTTTCGCCACGGTGATTTCCGGGACTTGGTGGGTTGGCACGGGACCCAAATTCGATCCAGACGGCACTACTCCAATGCCGCCGGGATCGTTTGTCACGCATTTCGCCAAGCAAATCCACTACGACGGAGCCAAGGATCAGGAAGTATTGCTGCAAATCGTCGGGCAGGGACCGGATACAGCCACGCCCGCCGAGCAGAAATAGCGGAGGAGAAGATAGGCGGCTATTTCGCGGGGCCGACGCCGAAGTCCCAGACTTCCAGGTAGTCCTCCTCGACGCCGTACTCGATCAGGGCGTACTCGCCCGGAAGCATTGGCTTCTCTGGCCAGATCTTGTAGAGCTGCTCACCGGATTGCTTGGTGAAGGTCGCAACCTCTTCCCGTTGCTCCGTGCGCTCATTGGTCACCGGAGCGATGGTTACCGTCTCGACCAGCCGCGCGTCCTTCTTGGGCGTAAGCTTAATGATGCCGAAGCCGTTGACGCCGTGGAGGCGGAAATAGAACTCGGGCCGGTCGCCGTCGACGCGGAACTGGGAAGCGGCATTCGCAAGCTCCACCGTGTTTTTGCCGGATACGGTGGGAATCGGCGAGAGGATCTTCAGAACGGTGCGCTTCTTGCTGTTGGAAACGTTGATTTCGCCTTCTTTGACCGGCTCCAGTTTGTCCCCGTGGACGTAGTATGCTCCGGGCTCGTCGGGAACATAGGAGGCTTCCTGCTTCTCCTCGCGAAGGGCTGCCTCTTCATCGGCATCCGCCTTCGCCTCCTGCTTCAGCTCGTCTTCGTGCGCCGCGACCTCTTGCTTTGTGCGATTCAAATCCACTAGATCGAGCGGAATCTCCTCCCACTCGCCGCGCTCCGCGCTCAGATACTTGATGCGATCCGGCAGGACCTGGTATTCGCGGACTAATTGATAGGTGCCGTCTTTCAGATACAGCCTCACGTTGGCTGCAAACAGAGTGACGGCTAACAGCAGCAGAACGGGCACGCGCCACTTCATGCTCCTATTATGCCGCGAGCCGAGTTATGCTGTTCTACGCGTGCCAACCCCACCTTATAAACGCATCGCAACGGAGGAGGCTTTCCTCACGCAGGAGATCTTCAAACGCTACCAGCGGCTTCTGAACGAGCCGGACGTCGATCCGGGCTTCGCCAGCCTGTGGGGACATTTTTCAAAACACGCGCCGGTGCTGGACCGGCTGCTCGATCTGGGCGACCGCCGTCTAGGCGATATGGACGATTCTGAAATCGCCATGCAAATCCTCTCGCTGACGGCGCCGGGCGTACAAATTTTCGAGGCGGACGAAGCCGTGGCGCTCGCGCGGTCGAGCAACGATGAGGTTTCCGAAGCGGTCCGCAGGCATCCGGACCGGTTCGCCGCGCTCGCGGCCATCGCGCCGCAAAATCCGGATGACGCAGCCAAGGAGCTCGAACGGGGCGTGCGGAATCTGGGCCTCAAAGGCGCGATCGTCAATTCCCACACTCGCGGCGAATATCTCGACAATGAAAAGTTTTGGCCGATCTTCGAGGCGGCGGAGGCGCTAAGGGTTCCTATCTATCTGCATCCCACCGCGCTGCCGCCGGCCATGGTGAAACCGTTCGTGGAGCGAGGTTTGGAAGGCGCTGTGTACGGCTTTGCGGCCGAGACCGGATTGCATATCCTGCGGATCATTTTCGCTGGCGTGTTCGACAGGTTCCCGAATTTGCGGATGGTCGCCGGGCACCTTGGCGAAGGGCTGCCGTTCTGGTTTTACCGCGTGGACTTCATGCACGGCCGCATGGTCCAGGCTCGGCGATACGCGAACGTAAAGCCGCTAAAACGCCGGCCCAGCGATTATCTTCGCGAGAATTTTCACGTCACCACTAGCGGCATGGCTTGGGAGCCGCCCATCAGCTATGCCCAATGTGTTCTGGGCGTGGATCGTGTATTATACGCGATGGACTATCCGTATCAATTCGTGCCGGAAGAAGTTCAGGTGACCGACGGCCTGCCCTGCAGCGAGGCCGATAAGAAGAAGCTTTACCAGCTCAACGCGGAGAGGGTATTTTCGCTATGCGAGTAAATCAGCGGTGGAAAGAAGTTGCCGTGGCCGCGGCCGGATTGATCGGCTTGGCATTTGCTTTAACGGCGCAGGAGAGCTACAAGGCCCGTCTTACTGCCCTGCCCGCTACTGCGAAGACTCTTCCGGATCTGGCTGGAATTGGCTCGGCGACGGCGACCCTATCCGGAACCAAGCTGACCGTTAACGGAACTTTCGAGGGTCTCAAAACCAACGCGACCATGGTCGAGCTGCGCGACGGCGGCATGGCCGGGGTGCGCGGGCCGGCCGTCGGCACTCTGATGATTACGAAGGCTATGAAAGGCACGATCACGGGCTCGGTCGATTTAAATTCAACTCAAGTGGAGCACCTTAAGAAGGGCGGGCTCTACATTCAGATTTATTCCGAAAAACCCACGGACGGAACGTTGTGGGGGTGGCTGATCCGCTGAGGGCGCCGCGATTCGAGGAGATTCAATCATGAAGAAACATTTTGCGCTTGCGTTCGCGTTTGTTGCCGCGTACGGCGTGGTCAAACTCGCTGGTCAGCAGGGAGGGCTCCCCGCGGGACCCTTCACGGCCGCGCAAGCCGACGCCGGCCGCACCGCGTACACGGCTAACTGCGCGAGCTGCCATCAGGCGGATCTTAGCGGAAGCGGCAACGCTGCGCCTCTGGCCGGCGGCCTCTTCATGGGAGGGTGGGGAAATCGCAGCACCCAGGACTTGGTCGGCTTTATGCAAGGCGCGATGCCGCCGAACAATCCCGGCGGCTTGAGCGAAGAGCAATATCTCGACATCACCGCGTACATCTTGCAGTACAACGGCTCGCGGCCGGGCAACCAGGCGTTGACGGCGACGACCAACGTCGGCATTCGGACCATCGCAACGGGACAAGTGGCCGCGCAGGTCGCTCAGGGCGGCGGGCGAGGTCAGGGCAAGCAGGGAGGCCGCGGCGCCGGAGGCGGAGGCCGGGGAGCTGCTCCCGCCGCGCCTCGAGGACTGACCGTCGCGGGGACCGTGAAGAACTACACCCCGCTCACCGACGCTATGTTGAAGAATCCCGACCCGAACGATTGGCTGATCCTGCGGCACGATTATCGCGCCAATGACTACAGCACCCTCAACCAGATCAACACCGGCAACGTGAAGGATCTGCAACTGCAATGGGTGTGGTCGATGGCGGACGGAACCAATCAATCTGCTCCGCTAATTCATAACGGAACGATCTTCATCAACAACCCGACCAATATCGTTCAGGCGCTCGACGCAAAGACGGGTGAGCTGATTTGGGAGAATCGCATCGGCCAGAATGCGACGGGCAATTCGCAGCGCGGATTGGCGCTGTATAACGACAAGATTTACATCACCACCGGCGACGCGCACATCTACGCCCTCGATGCCCGCACCGGCAAGAACGTTTGGGATACCGTTATCGGAGACCGCACCGGCGGGAGCTACAGCACCTCGAGCGGTCCGCTGCTGGCCAAGGGAATGGTGATTCAGGGACTCGGCGGGGGTTTGTGCGATCAGTACCGCGAAGAGAAGTGCTTCATCAGCGCCTATGACGCGGAGACCGGAAAGCTGAAGTGGAAGTTTTACACTATCGCCAAGAACAACGATCCGGGTCCGGAGATCAAGCAGTACGGGGACCCTCCGGGCAAAACTTGGGGAACGTTGTCCGATTTGTTCCGCGCGGGCGGGGACACTTGGATCACCGGCAGCTACGATCCGGACTTGAACTTGGTCTATTTCGGGATCGCGCAGGCGAAGCCGTGGATGCGCGCCAGCCGCCAATCCGGCAGTGGCGATACGGCCTACGCGAATTCGACGGTCGCGCTCGATATCGATACGGGCAAGCTGAAGTGGTATTACGTTCACGCGCCGGGCGAGACGCTCGATCTGGACGAAGTCTTCGAACGCGTCTTGGTCGACGACAACGGCCAGAAGCTCGTGTTCAGCGCCGGTAAGGATGGCGTGCTGTGGAAGAACGATCGCGCGACGGGCAAATACCTCGGTCACAAGGAAACGGTCTTCCAAAACATTTACGACTCGTTCGATCCGGACACCGGCCGTCCGCACTTCCGCAACGACATTGTCGAAAACCAGATCGGCCAGTGGGTGCAGAGTTGCCCGACGTCCGAAGGCGGCCACAATTGGCACGCGATGAGCTATCACCAGCCGACCAATCAGATCCTGATTCCGGTGGCCGAGAGCTGCCAGGAAATGAACGCGCAGAAAGTGGATCTGGTGGAGGGTGGAGGCAGCGCGGGCGGGGCGGACCGGCGCTTCTATGAGTCGCCGGGGTCGAACGGAAACGTGGGCAAGTTCGCCGCCTACGATGTGCGGACGCTCAAGGAAAATTGGGCGATCCGGCAGCGCGCGCCATTCATGACCGCGGTTCTTTCGACGGCCGGCGGGATCGCCTTCGTCGGCGACATGGACCGGGTTTTTCGGGCGGTCGATGTGAAGACCGGCAAGATCCTGTGGGAGACCCGCCTGGGCACATCGGTCCAGGGCTTCCCGGCGACCTTCAGCATTAACGGCCGACAATACATCGCGGTCACCACCGGCCTCGGCGGCGGCAGCCCGCGCATGGTCCCGAGCATTCTCGCGCCGGAAGTTCACTACCCGAACAACGGGAACGCGCTTTACGTTTTTGCGCTTCCGGAGAAGAAGTAGTCCCACGGACGAACAGGCGCTTCCGCGCGTCTTTCTGCATCTGCTTGAATTTGCGTAGCCGGGCATTTGGCATGGAGGTTGCCATTGCAACGCCATGCTGAACGACATCCGCTACGCAATTCGCACGCTCCGGCAGAACCCGGGGTTCGCGTTGGTCGCCATCGTATCGATTGCGCTCGGAATCGGAGCGACCGCTGCGGTGTTCAGCCTCGCCGAGGCGATCGTCCTGCGCCCGCTCGCGGTCCGAGACCCTTGGGGACTGGTGAGCTTACGGTCGTACGTGCCGGGTCAACAAGCCGTCGGCATTCTATCCGGGCCGCTATCCTACCCGGATTTTGTCGACTTTAGAGCTCGGAGCAAATCCTACGAATCCCTGACGGCGTTCGAGTACGGGATGTGGGGGTTCACCGCGGATGAGCGAAAACAGCCCCAAGCGAAGCTCGCGCTGGCGGTGACCGGCAACTTCTTCGATGTTCTGGGGCTCCGGCCGCAGATCGGTCGAGGCTTCCTGCCGGAGGAGGATCAGGTCCCCGGCCGCGATGCCGTGGCCGTGATCAGTCATGCGTTGTGGGTTAGCGAATTCGCATCGAATCCCGAAGTCATCGGCAAAGAATTCGCGCTGAATGGAATCAAGTTTACAGTTGTCGGTGTGGCGCCGGAGCGGTTCACCGGAGCGGACCAAGCTACGCGTCCATCGCTGTACGTTCCGATGATGATGGTGCCGCGGCTTTCCGGAGATGCTCGATACAATCCGCTCGAAGACCGCGGAATGCGGGGAGTCCAGCCCAGGGGACGGCTCAAGCGAGGAGTCAGCGTCCCGCAGGCAACCGCGGAGGCGAAGGGCATCTCCGCCGAGCTCGCGCAGGCGTACCCAGCGACGAATCGAAACTACTCAGCGTTGGTTTATTCCGAGTTTGGGCTGCGCATTGCCAGCGATCCTTACGATGCGATCACATTCGGATTCATCCTCCTGCTGTCCATTTCGGTGCTGTTGATCGCTTGCGCCAACGTCGCCAACCTGATGCTCAGCCGGGCATGGGCTCGAACGCGCGAATTCGCGGTTCGCCTGGCCGTTGGAGCTGGCAGGGGGCGTCTCATCCGGCAATTGTTGACGGAGAGCGTAATGATCGCGTTCCTGGGCGGCGCGGCGGGAATCGGCCTTGCCGAATGGGCCGCGGCGGCGATGTCTCCGATCATCGTTCCCGGCTTCAACTTCCCGGTAGTGTTCGATATCAACATCGATACGCAGGTACTGCTCTACGCTTTGGCCGCTACTTTCTTCAGTGCCGTTTTTTTTGGACTGGCTCCGGCGTTTCGCGCCACGAAGACCGAGGTAGCGCCGGCGTTAAAGGCCAGCCCTATGGACAACGGCATCCGCAGCCGCCTGCTGGGAAGAAATGCGCTGGTAATTTCGCAGGTCACCGCGTCACTGGTCCTGTCCGTGGTCGCAGCGCAGGCGTTCCGCGGAGCGCGAATCGCCCTGTCCTCTTCCGCGGGCTTCCGGAAGGACCACATGCTAATGACGAGCTTCGATCCTTCGATGCTTCGCTACTCGCCGGCGCAAACGGATCAGTTCTATGGAAAGCTTCTGGATTCGGCGCGACGAATGGCCGGCGTGAAAGCGGCCGCGCTGGCGGAGACGCTGCCGATGTCGCCGCCAGTTGGCAATCTGGCGCGAGTCGTCACGGAGGGGCCGGCTCCGCTCCGTGCCTCCGATGCTGCCGCAACGATCAGCATTGCCGTGAGCGACGGTTATTTCGAAGCTCTGGAGATCCCTATTCTCAAGGGACGCGGTTTTCTCGAAACCGACAAGGCGGATTCGCCGCACGTGGCTGTGATTAATGAAGTCCTGGCTCGCAACCGCTTTCAAGGGCAAGATCCGGTGGGCAAGCACGTCAGAATCGGCGATGCTCCTGGCCGGGAAGTGGAAATCGTTGGCGTGGCGAAGGAGAGCAAGGCAATCTTCATTGTCGAACCTCCTGTAGAAGTCATCTATGTTCCGCTCAAACAGAATCCGCTATCACACCTGGTTCTCATGCTTGCCTCAGACGGGCCATCGACCGCCTTAGCCGCTCCGCTTCGCGATCTGGTTCGGTTAACCGATCCCGATCAGCCGTTGATCGGCATGATGACCATGGAAGATTTCTTCGAACAGCGTGCGACAAAGCTCATCAAAATGCTCAACGGACTCTTTGGAGGGTTGGCATTCACCGGCCTAGCGATGGCGATCCTCGGCCTCTATGGGCTCATGACGTATTCGGTGACTCGGCGGACACGCGAGATTGGCATTCGCATGGCGATCGGAGCGGGCCGGGTGGAAGTGCTCGCCATGGTACTGAAGCATGGACTGATTCTGAGCGGCGTTGGAGTGGCAACCGGCCTCGTGATCAGCGTACTGGTGAGCAAAGCGCTCACAACAGTGATTGGTGTGCCGCCCTTTAGCATGGCGCTGATGGTCGCGGTTCCCCTGGGAATGTTGGCAGTCGCCGCGCTCGGAGCCTATATTCCAGCGCGCCGGGCTTCGTTGGTGGATCCGAATTCGATCTTGCGGCAGGAGTAGCCCGAGGGCCACTGCCGTAAGATAGGACAGTGGAATTTCGACAACTCGGCGGTTCCGGACTCAAAGTTCCGGTCCTCAGCTTCGGTGCGGGGACCTTCGGCGGCGGCAACGAGCTTTTTCGGGCGTGGGGTGCGCAGGATGTCGCTGAGGCAACCAGGCTGGTGGACATTTGCCTCGAAGCCGGCGTCAGCATGTTTGACACGGCGGATATTTACTCCAACGGATTGTCCGAAGAAATTCTCGGCCAGGCGATTGCGGGCCGCCGCAACAAAGTTCTTATCTCCACGAAAGGATCGTTTCGAACCGGCCAGGGACCGAACGACTCCGGCAGCTCCCGGCATCATTTGATCGAAGCCGTTCATGGAAGCCTGAAGCGGCTCGGAACCGATTACATCGACGTCTACCAGCTCCACGGCTTCGACGTGGTCACACCAGTCGAGGAGACCCTCGCCACGCTCGATCAGTTGGTGCGGGAAGGCAAGATCCGTTATATCGGATGCTCCAATTTTTCGGGCTGGCAATTGATGAAATCGCTCGCGGCTTCGGACCGTTATGGCTGGTCGCGATACGTCGCGCACCAGGCATATTATTCGCTGGTGAGCCGGGATTATGAATGGGAGCTGATGCCCCTGGGCCTCGATCAAGGAGTCGGGCTGATGGTGTGGAGTCCTCTGGGTTGGGGACGGCTCACCGGCAAGATTCGTCGCAATCAACCGCCGCCGGAGGTGAGCCGGCTGCCCGTAACTGCCTCCATCGGACCGCCCGTACCAGATGAGCATCTCTACAAAGTAGTCGATGCAATTGACGAGATCGCGAAGGAGACGGGCAAATCTGTTCCGCAGATCGCTTTGAATTGGCTGACTCAGCGCCCGACCGTATCGTCGATCATCATGGGCGCGCGCAACGAAGAACAGCTCCGGCAGAACTTGGGCTCGGTCGGATGGAAGCTGACGGCTGAGCAGATCGCCAAGCTGGATGCCGCAAGCGCCATCACCTTAGCGTATCCCTACTGGCATCAGCAGTTCTTCATTCAGGATCGGAGAGGATCATGAGCACACGGCGAGATTTTCTGACGGTTGCGGGCGCGGCCTTGACGGCTGGCGCTCTGGCCGAGGCGAAGGACACTCCGGTATTGGGGCTCATCTTTCCTCCGATCGACCGGCCGGTTCCCCCGGAGGGCCTGATTATGTACCCGTCCGGTGTGAAGTTCATTGTCCAGGGATTGGGTCTGGAAGCTCTGACTCCGGAAGCGTATGACAAAGCCGTTCCGGCCATCAAGCCCGCTGCGGAGAAGCTCGCCAAACAAGGCGCGAACGCAATCGTTATGATGGGCACGTCCCTCACCTTCTATAAGGGCGAGGCGTTCAACCGGCAAATTAACGAGTCCATCAAGCGCGCGACCGGTTTACCGTCCACCACGATGAGCACTGCGGTCATCGAAGGCCTGAAAACCGTGGGAGCGAAGCGCCTCGCCGTCGCCACCGCGTACAGCGACGTCGTCAATGAACGGCTGAGCGCCTTCCTCAAAGAGCACGGATTTGAAGTCCTAAAGATGAAGGGGCTTGGCCTTACGGACATGGATGCCGTGCCTCGCGTGACGGAGCCGGAGTTACAGAAGTTCAGCGCCGGCGTCTGCAATTCCACGCCCGGGGCGAACGCCATGCTGGTCTCCTGCGGCGGATTGCGCACGCTTGAAATCCTCGCGCCGCTCGAAAAAGAAGCGCATGTTCCGGTCGTATCGAGCACACCGCACGCCTTGCGTGCGGGAGTGAGGCTGCTGGGCTTAAGCGGACAAGTCAAAGGATTTGGCGCGCTTTTGGCGAAGAGCTGACAGTCAAGGCTTCCCTCAGCCGGAACGGATCGACTTGAGCAGATTCCGTCCAAGGATCGCCGACGCGGCAACCACCCCGCCCATCATCGCCCCGGTTACTCCTAGCGTGGCGACGTCCTGACCGGTGAGATAAAGATTCCGCACGGACGTGCGCGGTTTGAGTGAGCGCGTCAGAAAGCGCTGCGGAGTCGCCGCCAAGCCGTAGGCCTCTCCATGCGCGTAGTTCATAAAATGACGCGTGGTGAGCGGCGTCGAGAGCTCCGCGTGGTCGATCTTGCCGGCGATTGCCGGAACCGCCTGCTCCAACTCCCGTTGGATGCGGCACTGCATGCCGGCTTTGAACGAATCGTAGTCTTCGCCCCGCTTCTTCCACTTGGTGTCTTCGAAGCGCGCGAACCATTCGTAGGGCGCCAGGGCCACGGCCTCGATGGTTGCCCGGCTGGGGTGCTTCTTATCGAACGCGGGATCTTTCGCGGAGGGGAAAGAGATAAACAGCATCGGGAATGGCGCGGCGGGGTCGTTTAAGAACCGCGCGAGATTGGCGTCGTGATCCGCGCTCGGGCAAATCCAAAGATTCGTGCCGTTCAGTCCTAAAGATGCCGCGCTCTCTTTCACGCCGGCGTAGAGACTCAAGTGCGCCATGGAACCAGGAATGTGGCGAAGGTCCTCTCGGATCGGTTGCGGATCTTGAACCAGGCGGTCGAAGGTGTTGCGCGCGCCAACATCGCTGACGACGAGATTCGATCGAAATTCGCAGCCATCGGCCATGCGCACTCCGACGGCGGCACGATCTTCAATGAGGATCTCCCGCACCTCCGCGCTGACTACGATCTTTCCACCGTTGCGCTGGATCATAGGCGCAATTGTCTCCGCGATGCGTGCCGAGCCACCGATGGGATAGCTTGCTCCTTGGAAATAATGGCCGGCGATGATCGCGTGCATGCCGAAGCTGCTCTGCGCGGGGGGCAGTCCGTAGTCGCCCCACTGCGCGGTCAGGATGCCGATTAATTCCGGATCGCGCGTGAACTGCTGCAGCACATCGAGGGTGGTGCGCGACGCCCATTTGAGAAATGGCGCCCGCATCCAACGTCCCGCCAGCCGCGCGATGGGACCCGGAACTGCCTTCTCGGCGAAATACAATTCGCCGGCCTTTCGAGCGGACTGAACCGCGGCAAGATATCCGTCGATTCCCGCGCTCTCACTGGGGAACGTTCGCTTCAGGGCCTCGTGTAGGTTTTCGACGCCCGCCGAGAAATCGAAAGTTTGTTCACCGATAATCGCGCGGTCGTACACCTTGGGCATCGGATGCCATTCGAGCGCGCCGCCGGTGATATGATCGAACACCGCGCGAACCGGCGAATCCGGATTCTGGGCCTCGCCGACGTAATGAACGCCAACATCCCAGGAGTAATTGGGCCGCCGGAAGCTGTGCGTATAGCCGCCGGCGGTGTAGTGACGCTCCAGAACCAACACGCGCTTGCCGGCGTGCTTCGCTAGCAGAGCCGCCGCGGCCAGCCCTCCAATCCCCGAGCCGACCACGATCGCATCCCAGCGGTCTTCCAGGGTCTGCTGTTTGTAGGAAAGCATAGCCATCCAACATCCAGTATCCGCCGCGCGCGCCAGGCTTTTGCTCTAATACCTGCTGACTACAACACTTCGCCAAGCAGAATTCCCGGAGGTGTCGGTCGCGGTGATGGTGACCTGGTTCGATCCGGTCAGTAAGGGAATCGACGCGCTCCAGTTACTTGTTCCCGCCGCCGTTCCGGAGGAGCCGGTGTTGGTTTTCCAGGTCACGCTGGCGACCGCGACATTGTCTGTTGCCGTACCCAAGAAATTGTACGCGGCGGCGCTCGTTGAGACCGTCGTTCCTCCCGGCGATGTGATCGTTAGAGTTGGCGGCGTGGTGTCCTTCGTTCCTGTTGGTGTCGGGGTTGGCGCAGGCGGCGGAGTCGGTGCAGGCGTTGGTGTCGGCGTTGGCTCCGGGGCGGGGGCAGGAGCGCTAGTCGAGCTCGGTTGCGTGGAAGCCGACGGAGCGCTCTCTGCCGCGCCCGTTGCGTATAGCGTCTGCACCGCGGCGATGTCTCCGGAATTGAGCGTCGTCACGATCTTGTAGTAGGGATACATGACATCGCTGGGATCGTCGGAATGCCCCAGTCCGAGGGAGTGACCCAGCTCATGCAGCGCCACGCTGAAGACATCCATGTTGGCGCCGATCTCCCATGTGTAGGAGTCGTTGATATGCATGTCTCCGGCGATCGGCTCCGGATTGGGAGGGGCGGGATAGAACGTATGCGCCAGCACGCCGGTCGGACCAGTGAACGGGTATCCATCGCCGTGCGCGTACGTCGCAAAAAAAATGTTGACGGTTTGGGAGGCGTTCGGATTCGTGCCCTGCACCCAGGTCAACTGCGCGACCTGGGCCCACTGCGCCATGGCCTGCTTGATCGCCGTTTCCGTCTCAGTGGCGGGAAGTTGCGCGGTCATTTGGCTGAACACGTAGCCGATTGTGGCCGAGCCGTGGCTTGGACCCGCCCACCCGTTGCCATAAGTCGGAATGTTCTGCGTCACCGCTCCAGATGTCGTGAGGGGCGCGGCGTACGCCGGGGCCGGAACGCCCGATGCAAGGGCGTAGGACGCCGGAAAGATATAGCTGACCTCGTCCTGGTCCGCAACGCGCGCGAGCGTCGCGGGGATCTCCGCCGGATCCGCGATATGAATCATCAAGTGCTGCGGAGCCAAATCCGGGTTGTCTCGCAGCTCCAGGCCTAGTCCGAGCAGCAGCGCGCGAGCCGCGCCTGGATCCACATCCGGGTGAAGCTCGATTAGAAAGTAACCGCTCCACTTTTGCGGATTCTGGCTGATGAGCGGACTAATCTTGTCGGCGGGCGCTAAAGGCTCCGCGTAAATCGCCCCCAAACCTTCGAGGGATACGCTCCGGTCCAAGGTCACCAGAAGTCCGTTCTCGGGAATCCCGCCCAGCACCATGACTCCGCGGGCTTGCAGTTCCGCGAGCGTCTCCGGAGTGGGCGGCTCGCGGAACTGCAAGATGAGGTGGCCGGCACGAAGCGGAGCAGGCGTATCGGCCTGAGCGACGATGTGTGTCGAGTCACCCTTGATTTGGCGGGTCTTCAACCGGAGAACAGGTTGACCGAAACAGGCTCCTGCGGCGAGGAGAAGGATTAGGGAACGGCTTCTGCGCATCCACTGCCATCGGCTCGCATGAGAGCTTTCTGCACGGAATAGCACTGAGTACACGTACGGCGAGTAACGGAGTAAGATGCGCGTCAAGTTTGGAATTTTCTGTCTGTTCGCCACCGCTTCGTCCGGAGCGGGCAGCTATACCATCAACACAATCGCCGGCAGCGATTGGGTGGGCGATGGCGGCCCGGCAATCGGCGCGATTCTTCTGCAATCGGAAGGCGTGGCGGCGGATAATGCCGGTAACGTGTATATCGCCGACGCGAGCGATCACCGCGTCAGGCGCGTCGCGAAGAACGGCACGATTGAGACTGTCGCCGGGACAGGCGTATTTGGATTTTCGGGCGATGGCGGACCGGCAATTCAGGCGCAACTCAACTCCCCTTACGGGCTCGCTCTCGACGCGCAAGGCAATCTGTACATCGCCGATCTCGGCAACGCCCGGATTCGCCGCGTTGCGCTGGATGGAACCATCAGTACGATAGCCGGCGGCGGAACCGTGCCCGCCGGGGGAGCCAACGACGGAAGCCCCGCGACGATGGTTGCGCTTTCTGCTCCGCGTAATCTTGCGTTCGATGGGAGCGGGAATCTGTACATCTCGGATTTCAACGGCGAACGGGTTTACCTGCTTGCTCCCACCGGTTCGCTCACCACGTTCGCGGGTACGGGAGCCGTGGGCAGCGCGGGCGACAACGGCCCGGCGACCCAGGCTCAACTTAATCACCCAGCCGGACTGGCGCTCGATGCGCAGGGTTCGTTGTACATCGCCGACAGCGGGAATCACCTGGTGCGGCGAGTTACACAGGGTGCAATTACCTCCTACGCCAGCGCATCGACTCCAGCGGGACTGGCGTTCGACGGCCTCGGCAATCTGTATATCGCCGACATCTCGGCTGGGGACATCGTGGTGATCCCCCCGTCGGGCGCGGCTTCGGCCCTGCCAGTCCCGGCCGTGGACGTCTCAGTCTCCATTGGAGCGGGGATATACGCCTCCGTAGGCACGGAAGTCCTGTTAGTCGGCGCGGACTATTCCGTCGCGGCTGTAGCGGGCGGAGGAAACCTCGCGAGCGGAGACGGTGGGCCGGCCATAGACGCAAGGCTGAACCATCCGTCCGGAGTCGCCGTCGATTCGTCTGGCAACATGTATATCGCGGACCGCGACAATAACCGGATTCGCAGCGTTCATCCCGATGGAACAATTCTAACCGTCGCAGGCAACGGTTTCGCAGGTAATCCGGGAGACGGCGGACCGGCGCTCCAAGCAGAGCTAAACTCGCCGTCTTCGGTGACCGTCGATTCGTCCGGCAATCTGTACATCGCCGATACCGGTAACGCGCGAATCCGCAAAGTCACCCCTGGGGGGATCATCTCATCCGTGGTAAGCACAGGACTGCTCGCGCCAGTGTACGCGCTCGTCGACGCCACCGGCACGCTCTATATCTCCGACCAAGCCGCGGGCAAGATTCTGACCGCAGGCAGCAACGGAGTCCCGGCGACCCTGCTAAGCGGGCTATCTTCACCGCAAGAGCTGGCGCTCGACAGCCAGGGCAATTTGTACTTTGTAGAGGCTGGAGCGGCGCGCGTTAGCCAAAGGAGTCCATCGGGAGGTGTGACGCAAATCGGCTCGGGCTGGAGCATCCCGCGTGGCGCAGCCGTGGATTCGAGTGGGGATCTCTTCGTCGCCGATCCCGGCTTGGAGCAGGTCTTCGAAATCACCAGCGCAGGGGCGGTCACAGCTGTCGCCGGCACTGGCACGGCCGGATTTTCGGGCGACGGAGGCGCGGCAACAGAGGCTCAACTCGATTTCCCCTGGAGCCTTGCAACCGGCGCGGACGGAGAAATATTATTCGCCGATCTGGAGAACAATCGAGTCCGGTCCCTCACGCCACCCGCGCAACCAGCGACGAACACGACGAACACTCAGCCCACGACACCCCCCACAAACGTTACCATCCTCAACGCGGCGAGCATGGCACCTGGCCCGGTTGCCGCGGGAATGCTCGTGATTATCGGCGGAACGGGAATCACCGCCGCGCAGATTGGCAACACAGTCGTCGCCTTCGGCTCTAACCCTGCGCGCATTCTCTCAGCCGATTCCACGGGAATTTTAGTCGTCGCTCCCTCGGCTATCGCCGGATCGGGCAGCGTGACCATCGAAATCATTTACCAAGACAACGTGATCGCCAGCATTCCTGTCGCGGTTGCGGATGCAGCGCCCGCGTTATTCGCCGATTCGAGCGGTCAAGCCGCGGCCAACAATCAAGACGGCTCGCTCAATTCGCAATCGAACCCCGCCGCGCGCGGTTCCATCGTATCCCTTTACGGAACCGGTTTGGGGATCTCCGACGATCCTGTCAGCGTCACCTTCGCGAACTTCACGGCTCAGGTTCTGTACGCCGGCCCATCGGCGGAATATCCCGGGCTGTTTCAGATCAACGTCCAGGTACCCTCCGGCTATCTTCCAACCGGTGACCTGGCTGTCGTGGTCACGGTCGGCCCCTCCCCGAGCCAGAGTGGCGTCTCGATCTGGGTGAACTAGACAAAAACCAAATCAACTGCCCCGAGGGGGCCAAAATCGGCTTGAATCGCATCTCCTCGCTCGCCCATGTACACTTCCATCGTTACTCCGGTGGTGACGTACTGCCCCGGCTCGAGCCCGAGCCCATGCGAGGATAACTTCGTCGCGAGCCACGCCAGCGCATTCAGCGGATGGCCCAGCACGGCCTGACCGCTTCCTTCGCGCACCAGTTTTTCTTCTCCCCGAGGCCCTCTAACGGTCAGCCGCACTGTTTGTTCCGCCAAGTCGATCCCTCGCCAATCCTCAACCATGCTTCCCTTCACCCAGACCGCATGGCAGGCGTTGTCGGCAATCAGAGACGGCGCGCCGATTGTCGTCCAATCGTGGAATCGGCTGTCCACAATTTCGATGCCTGGGATCACGCCCTCCACTGCCTTGCCCGCGTCCAGAGGCGAATACGGCTCCGTCCGCGGCGGAAGCGCGCGGGCCATCCGAAATCCGAACTCCGCTTCGACCACGCGCATGAAGAATTGGCTGGAATCGAGCCGCGCTGGACTGTCATAGCAAAAAGCCGAGGTCATGCGTCCGTAGAACGGTCCGTCAACGTTCAACTGCCTTTGCGCCGTCACGTTCGTACAGGCGATCTTATAGCCGATCTGCTGTCCGCCATAATGCTCGATCAGCATCGGCACAAGCGCCGCCTGGCATTGGTACCCGTCCTCGGGACTTTTCGGCCGCGTAGCTTCCGGCAGCGCGGCTAACCGGCCCTGTTTTGTCCGGGCATCGCATAGGAGTGTCGCGTTGATTTTGTCCACCTGACAATCGTAGCGTCATCCGAAGCGGCGATAATGGAACGTGATCCTTCGCCTTTGCGCCGCCGTGCTCCTAGGTTCAGCCCTTTGGGGCCAATCGGCGCCCGTTCAAACCTACCGGATCGTCAAGTTATATCCGCACGATGCGGGCGCCTTCACGGAGGGCCTGGAATTTCATAACGGTTATCTCTGGGAAAGCACCGGGTTGAATGGGCAGAGCTCGATCCGAAAGGTGGATCTGGCCACGGGAAAGGTCCTCGAAAATCATCCCTTGTCCACGCTTTATTTCGGCGAGGGCATCACCTTCTTCGGCGACCGCCTATACCAACTCACCTACATGAACGGCATCGCTTTCGTGTACGACGCGAAAACCTTCCGTCAGATTCAGTCTTTCCATTACTCCGGCGAAGGTTGGGCGCTCACGCACGACACGAAGCGCCTGATCATGAGCGACGGCAGCTCCGCGCTGCGATTCCTGAATCCTGCCGACTTTCGGGAGCTTGGCCGCCTGGTAGTCCGCGACGGCGGCAGGCCGGTCACGAATCTGAACGAGCTCGAATGGATCGACGGCGAGATCTGGGCGAACATCTGGACTAAGGAGATCGTGGCCCGCATAAACCCGGCTACCGGCGACGTGAAGTCTTGGGTCGATTTCGCGGGGTTGCGTCGTCAGGCCGGATGCACGATCTCATGCGACGTTCTTAACGGGATCGCCTACGACGCAGCCCATAAGCGCATCTTCGTCACCGGCAAGAACTGGCCAAAACTGTTCGAGATCCAGGTGAGTGGGCCTACACCGGGAAGTCCTCGCCCTTGAAGCTTTGGGCGTGGATCATCCGCACCAGTTCTTCCGCGGTTGGCGGTGTGCCGCTAGGCGAAAAAGCGGACGGCGTCTCAATGGAAGGGACTGAAGACGGACCGGGAACCGAAGGCGGCATTGCGATGTGCGGCAACGGCCCTTGCTCCATGGGCGTTTCTGTCATTGCCGCTTGAGTCGAAACCACCTGTGCGACGGAGGCTTGCCGTGAGATTGACCCGGCTGTGTTGCGAGCGATGTCCCGCAGCAGATCCTTCGACTCCCGGATGTCCGTGGCCATCTGGAACAGCTTCGCGGCGCAAGCGACAACCACACACAGGATGACAATCGTCATCCCCACGCTCAAAAAATCTTGAACTGCGACCATGCACCCGCTCCCAGACTGATTGGATCGGCGGATGGGGCGGCAAACTTTAGTACTACTTGTTCCCGTCTTTCTCGAACTTCAACGAAACCGAGTTCATGCAGTAGCGCTGGCCCGTGGGACGCGGACCATCCGGGAAAAGATGGCCGAGATGCGCGTCGCACCGGGCGCAGAGCACCTCCACGCGGCGCATTCCGTGGCTGGTGTCGACCTCGATGCGGACGTTTTCCTTATTCATCGCCTCGAAGAAACTTGGCCATCCGGTGCCCGAATCGAACTTGGTGTCCGAACGAAATAGCTCCGCGTCGCAACAGACGCACCGGTAGACGCCGGGATCGTGCATGTCCCAGTAGGCGCCGGTGAAAGCAGGCTCGGTGCCCTTCTTGCGCGTGACGTAATATTGTTCTTCCGTTAGCTGATCCCGCCACTCTTGGTCGGTCTTGGTTACCTTCTCCATACACCTCTGAGCTTACACTGGAAGTGGATGAGACATGCGTTTTTGCTAGCCGCCTGGTGCGGATTCGCTTTTGGTCAAGTGGACGTCCCGAAGACGCTGCATGGCATCGAGGATCGCTACAACAACATCAAAACTTTGAAGGTCAACTTCACGGAGACCGCGACCTCGCCCGGCGGGCGCCGCCCGCGGCAGTCCGGGACGCTCTATCTGCGCAAGCCTGGAAAGATGCTCTGGCAGTACACGACGCCGCCTGGCAAGTTCTTCCTTTCCGATAGGGAGTTCACCTACGACTACGAGCCCAAATCTAATCGCGTCGAAAAGGAGAAGCTCAAGCAAGCTGAGGATCCTCGTGGACCGCTGGCGTTTCTGCTGGGAAAAGTGGACTTCGAGCGCGATTTTAAGCAGTTTGAAACGAAAGACGGAGCGATTACGGCTATCCCTAAGACGGCCGATATGCCTTACCGCCTCGTTACCTTTGTGGTCG